>CAVBAX010000012.1:0-21290 GCA_963593105.1 Candidatus Methanomethylophilaceae archaeon
TATCTATGATGGTGTGGCTATGGTGCGTTTCTTAAAGTGGTTAGACGAGATTGATAAGTCAACAATCAATGAATATGATGCGGCAATTAAGTTAAATGAATTTAGATTAAATTATAAGGCCTTTGATTTAAGTTTTAATCCGATTGTTGCTTATGAAGAAAATGCGGCCATGATGCATTATGGTCCAACAAGCGAAAATAATACTGCTTTAGATAATAAGGGTGTTTTACTTGTAGATTCAGGTGGCCAATATAAAGAAGGTACTACTGATATTACGCGTACTATTTGTTTAGGTCCAGTTACAGATGAATTCAAGAAGCATTTTACATATGTTTTAAAGTCAATGTTAAATTTAAGTTCTGTTAAGTTTATGAAAGGATTATCAGGAAATCAATTAGACATACTAGCCCGTAAAGATATTTGGGAATTAGGTATTGATTATAGATGTGGTACTGGACATGGGGTAGGTCATGTTTTATCGGTTCATGAAGCGCCACCTAATATCAGGTATATGCATTCAGCTTCAAAAAGTGAAGAAATTCCTCTACAAGTTGGCAATATTGTATCTGATGAACCAGGTATTTATTTAGAGGGCAAGTATGGTATAAGATGTGAAAATTTATTACTTGTTGAAAATGATGAGTCTAATGAATATGGCCAATTCTTACATTTTAGGACTTTAACAGTAGTTCCTTTTGATTTAAGGTTGATTGATAAAAAGTATTTAAATGATAGACAAGTTGAATTATTGAATAACTATCACTTAAAAGTATATGAGACTTTAAGTCCATATTTAAATGAAGAAGAAAGAGTATATCTTGAAAAGATAACCAGAGCTATCTAATGAAGTTATTAAATTGGAATGTTAATGGTTTAAGGGCGATACTTTCTAAGGGGAATCTAACTGATTTTATTGATAGGGAAAATCCAGATATTATCGCTTTTGAAGAAACTAAGATGCAAGAAGATCAACTTACTTATAACTTTGATGGATATTATCGTTATATGAATTGTGCTGAGCGTAAGGGCTATTCAGGTACAATGGTTTTAACTAAAAAAGAACCGTTGTCTGTTTGTTTTGATATAGAAGGAGAAGATCATCCTAAAGAGGGCAGGGTCATAACATTAGAATATAATGATTTCTATTTTGTATGTGCTTATGTTCCTAATTCTAAAGATGGTCTAAAAAGAATTGATTATCGAATGCATTGGGAAGATGATTTAAGAAAGCATCTTATTAATTTAGATAAGAAGAAGCCGGTTATTTATACAGGGGATTTAAATGTCGCTCATAATGAAATTGATTTAAAAAATCCTGATGATAATCATTTCTCAGCTGGTTTTTCTGATCAAGAAAGAGAAAAGTTTACTTGTTTATTAGATAGTGGTTTTATTGACACTTATAGATATTTATATCCTGAATCTGTTAAGTATTCTTGGTGGTCATATCGAACTAGGGCAAGAGAAAGAGGAATTGGCTGGCGTATTGATTATTTTGTGGTTTCTAATAGAATCATGGATAGTGTTCTTGATTCTTTAATTTATGATGAAATATTAGGTAGTGATCATTGTCCTGTTGGACTAATAATGAAAGGAAATTTATGAAATATATAGAAGATAATTATGAGAATATGCTTAATGATTTAAAAAGACTTGTTAAGTATAATTCGGTGTTATGTGATGATGAAAAGCCTTTTGGATCAGAAAATAGAAAAGTGCTTTTAGAAGCTATTTCTTTAATGAATGAAAAAGGCTTTAATACTAAAAATGTTGATTATTATGCTTGTTTTGGTGAAGTAGGACAAGGTGATAAAACCATCGGTATAGTATGTCACTTAGATATTGTACCAGCAGGAGATGGCTGGTTGTCTAATCCTTTTGAAGTGATACAAAAAGGGGATAGATTATATGGTAGGGGTGTATCTGATGATAAGGGTGCTGCTGTCGCTTCTATGTATGCGATTAAGTATTTATTAGATACAAATTATCAATTTAAGAAGAAAGTTAGATTAATTTTAGGATGTAACGAAGAAACTGGCTCTAGATGCATTAAACACTATGTTGAAAAAGAAGGTGGTGTTGATATGGGCTTTACTCCAGATGGTGAGTTTCCAGGTATCTATGCTGAAAAGGGTATGATAAGCGCTGTATTTAGGGGCAAGTCTAAGATTATATCTATTAAGGGTGGCCAGGCAAGTAATATTGTTTGTAAAAATGTTGAATGTGAACTACCTGCTAATTCATTTAATGTAGATAAGTTTAAGGCTTATCTTGATAGTAATAACATCAAATATGATTTAGATGGTAATTTTGTTACTGTATATGGTAAGGCTGCTCATGCTTCTTGTCCAGATTGTGGTGTCAATGCCATGAGTTATTTAATGGAAGCACTATACAATAGTGACTTTGATGATGAATATGTAAAACAATATCATGAATATATCGGTTTAACAGTTCATGGAGAAAAGCTTGGTATGTTAGCTTTAAAAGATGATGAAACTGATACTAGTGTAAATATTGGTGTTATCAAAAAAGAAGGTGATGAGCTAATGGCTAGTGTTGATATTAGATTCCCTATTACTAGAACAGTAGATGATTGTAAGAAAGTATTAGGTGATGTTGCGCCACTTGAAATTATGAATATGATTAATCCTTTATATTTTGAAAAGGATAGTCCAATGATTAAGGCTATGTTAAAGGCCTATAGAGATGTAACTGGTGATGATGGCGATATGATTGCCATAGGTGGTGGCACATATGCTAAGAGTATAAATAATATTATTGCGTTTGGTTGTGCATTTAATGAAGAGGAAAATCATATTCATGATGCTAATGAGTCTTTAGGTATTGAGGATTTCAAAAAACAAGTAGAAATATATATCGAAGCTATTAAAAATTTAAACGAGGTATAAGTATGAGTGATTCTAAAATGGCCTTAATATACGATTTTGATAAAACTTTATCGCCAAAAGATATGCAAGAATTTCATTTTATTCCAAGTCTGGGCTATAAGTGTGCTCAAGATTTTTGGAATGAAAGTAAGATAAATAGTGATAAAAATAATATGGATTCTAATTTGTCTTATATGCAACTAATGGTGAGTAAAAAGCCAGGCCTTACTAAAGATGATTTAATAAATGAGGGCAAGTATGTAAAACTATATAAGGGTGTTGATACTTGGTTTAAAAGAATCAATGAGTATGGTTTAAAACATAATGTAGATGTTGAACACTATATTATTTCTAGTGGCATTAGAGAAATAATTATGGGTACTTCTATTTTCAATGAGTTTAAAAAGGTTTATGCTTGTTCATATGCATATGATGAACAAGGTAGAGTTACCTGGCCTAGTAGGGTAGTGAATTATACTACTAAGACTCAATACTTATATCGTATAAATAAGGGCGTTTTAGTTGAGACTAATGATGTTGATTTAAATAAGAAAACGCCAATTAAAGAAAAACATATTCCTTTTTCAAATATGGTTTATTTTGGTGATGGATTAACCGATGTTCCAAGTATGAGGGTTGTTTTAAGTGAAGGTGGCTATACTGTTGCGGTATATGGCAATAATGATGCTAGAAAGAACTTGGCTGAGCCATTAAAGGTTGATAATCGTGCTACTTTTGTGGCTAAGGCTGATTATTCAGAAGGGTCAGAAGTAGAAAGACTTGTTAAGACTTTAATTGAGTCAATTGAGACTAATGCGAAATTGGAAGAGTTTAAGTAATGGCTAGTTTTTATTTAGATGATTATCGTTTAATTACGGTTAAAAAAAGTGAATTGTTTCTTAATGAAAATCTAAAGCTATTGGTTAATAATGTTGAAACTGATTTTGATTTAAGTGATGATGATGAGAATGTATATCTTCATTTAAGGGCTGATTTTAATGAAAACAATAATTATGTAGTTTTATTAGATGATATCGCTTGTGAACTACGTTTTAGATTTATTACCCAAACTGAAAGATTTGACAAAGAATATAGACCAGATTTGACAACTTTGGGTTGTTTTGTACAGGGTGATAGCACAATTTTTAGATTATGGTCACCTCTTTCAAAAAGAGCTAGGCTTCATTTAGATAATAAGATTTATCAAATGAATTATGTTGGTAAGGGCATTTTTGAATTAATTTTTAATCAAAATTTAGAATATCATTTTTATCATTTTTCAACTTTAAGGGAAAAAGTATATGAGTTTTCAGATCCTTTTTCTTATGTTGATAAAGATAATAAAAATTCTTTTGTGGTAGATGAGACTAAATTACCTAGACATAGTTTTAATAAAAAGATTGAGGTACCTATCATTTATGAAATGTCAGTAAGGGATTTTACAAGTGATAGTGTTAGTTTTAAGTATCCTAAAACTTTTAAGGGACTAAGTGAGGAAAATGCTAAGTTAGATGGTAATCCGGTTGGATTTGATTATCTTAAAAAGTTAGGTGTTACTTATCTTCAACTTATGCCTGTTTTTTCATTTGATTTAGATCATAGTAACTATAATTGGGGCTATAATCCTGTAACTTATAATAGTTTACATTTGCCATATTGTGTAAGTAATAGTCCATATGAACAAATCAAAGAATTAAGAACTTTTATTAATTTAGCACATAAATATGATATGGGTGTAACTTTTGATGTGGTCTATAATCATGTTTATTCAGTTAAATCTTTTAATTTAGCTAATATGCTTCCTTTTTATTTCTTTAGATATTGTGGCGACAAACTTGGTAATGCCTCATATTGTGGAAATGAGGTTAGAAGTGAGGCTTACTTTACAAGAGAATATTTAAAATTAATCATTAAACGTTTTATTGAAATATATGATGTTGATGGCTTGCGTTTTGATTTAATGGGAATTTTGGATATAGAAACTTTAATTCAAATTAAAGATGAGGCCAGAAAGCTTAAGCCTAATTTTTTGTTGTATGGTGAAGGCTGGAATATGGGCGATATTGTCCCATATGAAAAAAGAGCGATTAAGGAAAATGCGTCAAAACTTGAGGGTATAGCTTTCTTTAATGATGATTTTAGAAGGACAATAAGGGGCAACTATATCGATGATAGAAGTGCCTATATGTTGGGTGATGTTGATTTAAGAGATAGGGCCAAAATTGTCTTGAGTGGTTCATATGAATATGGCTTAAATATTCATCAATCAATCAATTATGTAGAGTGTCATGATAACTATACTGTTTATGATAAGATTTCTCGTTTCTTTGAAGATGAAAAGATGGCGATTAGAGTATCTAAGCTCTCTCTTGCTTTAGTAATGATTTCTAGAGGCATTCCTTTTATTAATTCAGGGCAAGAATTTTTAAGGACCAAACATGGTATTGATAATAGCTATAATCTTGATGATGATATCAATATGTTGGATTGGCATCGTAAGAATAATTATGGAGAAGTTTCTAAGTATTTTACTGATTTATGTACTTTAAGAAAGACTTATAAAGAGTTTACAGATGAGGATACAAAGATTGATTTTGTAGATTACTATGAGGTTTTAATTTACAAGCTAAATGATTTGAAAATCTTTATTAATCCATGTTGTTTTGATCATGTTTATAATGATGAAAGTGAATATCGTATCATTTTTGATGATAGTGGATTTGTTAATTTCAAGGCTACAGTTTTAAAAATTAAAGCTTTTAGTATTTTAATAACTATTTAATGAGTAAACGCTTACATTTGATATATAATAAAGGTACAAGGGGTATATTTTGATATGAATAACAATTCAATGGTAGCGATGATACTTGCCGGTGGAAGAGGTTCTCGTCTTTTCGACTTAACAAAGACAGTGGCTAAGCCAGCAGTGCATTTTGGCGGTAAGTATCGAATTATTGATTTTGCGCTTTCAAATTGTGCGAATTCAAACATTAAGACCGTAGGTGTCTTACTTCAATATGAATCTACTTTATTAGGTTCATATGTTTCTCATGAGCATACATGGGGGCTTGATATGAATGGTGGTGGTGTATATGCCCTCTCACCAAGAGAAAAAGATGAATCTAATCTAGATGTATATCGTGGTACAGCTGATGCGATTACCCAAAACCTAGATTTTTTGGATGATGAAGATCCAGAATATGTACTAATCTTATCAGGCGACCATATCTATAAGATGAATTATGAAAAGATGCTTAAGAAGCATATTGAATCTAAGGCAGAGGCGACTATTGCGGTTATGGAAGTGCCAATGAAAGAGGCTAATAGATTTGGCATTATGAATTGTGATAAAGATGATCAAATAGTTGAGTTTGAAGAAAAGCCTGCTAATCCTAAGTCTAACTTAGCTAGTATGGGTGTTTATATTTTCTCTTATAAGAATTTAAGAAAGTTTTTAAAGGCTGATGAAAAACTCGCTGATTCTAATCATGACTTTGGTAAGGATATTATTCCTGCATATTTAAATGCTGGATTAAAATTACAAGCATATCGTTTCAAGGGTTATTGGAAAGATGTTGGTACAATTGATTCTTTATGGGAAGCTAATATGGATTTATTAGATCATACAAGTGAATTAAATTTATTTGATAATGATTGGAAGATTTATACAGCTGATGCTTTGGCTACACCACAACTTATCAGTTCTAAGGCGAAGGTTTCAAATGCTTATATTACACAGGGTTGTGTTGTTGATGGTGATGTAAATCACTCAGTGCTTTTCACAAATTCTAAGATTGGTGAAGGTGCTAAGGTTTATGATTCAGTAATCATGAATGATGTAAAAGTTGGCAAGAATGCAAAGTTATATAGATGCCTTGTACAAGATGGGGTAAAAATTCCAGATGGCGTAACTTTAGGCAAGAAGAATTCAGATAAGATTTTACTTGTCACAAAGAAAGTAGTTAGTGAGGTTGAATAATGAATCAGAAAGTTTTAGGTATTATAAACATTGAACCTAGTTATGTTCATGTTGAAGGAATTGAAGACTATCGTCCAATTTCCGCTACTTCATTTATGGGAAGATATCGTGTTATCGACTTTATTCTTTCTAATTTAACAAATTCTGGTATCTATAATATTGAAGTACAAGTTAAGAATAGACCTAGATCTACTATTCAACATATTTCACATACAAACTACAATATTAATACTAAAAGAGGAAGAATTAGAATCCTTCATGGCGAAAAGACTATTCCTAATGAAATTTATAATACAGATGTGGCTTCTTTAATGGCTAATCTTAAGTATTTTGAGGAAGATAATTCACCTTATGTAATTCTTGCGCCTTCGCATTTTGTTTATATTCAGGATTTTTCTAAGTTGCTTGATTATCATGTTGAAAGCAAGAATGATATTACTGTTTTGTATCAAAATGTAAATACTGCTAATGAAGATTTCTTGATGGGCGATTGTCTTGAGATTGATGAAAATAAGATGATCACAAAGATTGAAAAAAATCTTGGCAAGAGTAAAAGAGCTAAGATTTCATTAGAGACATATGTAATGTCTAAGAAGATTTTTATCGATATGATTTATGCGGCTTTATCTACTTCAAGCCTATATTCATTGAGTGATATTATTGCGGATGGCTTGGAAGTATTTAAGATTGGTGGTTATTTGCATACTGGCTATGCAGCATGTATTTCTACTTTAGAATCTTATTATAAGGCTAGTATGGATATTAAAAAGGAAAAAGAACTTTCTAATATTTTCTCTGATGATTGGCCAATTTATACCGCTACTAATGATACGTGTCCAACAATTTATACTTCAAAAAGTAATGTGAAGGATTGTGTGGTTGGTAATGGTTGTGTGATTGAGGGTAGTGTTGAAAACTGTGTTATTGGAAGAAATGTTACTATCAAAGAAGGCTCAGTTATTAAAGATTCTATTATCATGCCTGATGCTTTAATTAATAAGAATGTTAAGATGGACAAGTGTGTAGTAGATAGATTGGCTATTGTTACTCATATTAAGGATTTAAAGGGTTCAGAGGCTAATCCTTTATATGTAAAAAGAGGAGATCGCATTTAGTGAAAAAGGTTTTGTTTTGTGCATATGAATCATTACCTTTTATAAAAACTGGCGGATTAGCTGATGTTGTATATGGCTTACCAAAGGCTATAAGCAAATATGAAGTAAGTGTAATAATCCCGCTTCATAAGTTAATCAAAGATAAGTATTTTGATAAGTTAACACTTATAAAGACAATTAATATAGATTTTGCTTCATCGATTGATGAAGCAAATCTTTATAGTCTTGAAAATGAAGGCGTTACTTATTATTTTATAGATAGTGATAAGTATTTTAATAGAATAGATGTTTATGGGTATGATGACGATGCTTTGCGCTTCGCCTTTTTTGCCATAGCGATAATTGAGTTTATGAAGGCTTTAAAAAAATATCCAAATATTATTCATACAAATGATTATCATACAGCTTTAATTCCGGTTTTGTGTAAATATAAATACAACGATCATAAACAAATAAACAAAATAAAACATATTTTTACAATTCATAATTTAATGTATCAAGGTCACTTTGATAAGCGTTTAGTTAATTTACTTGGTATTGATTATAAATATTTTTTAGATGGTACAATTCGTTTTAATGATGAATTTAATTTATTGAAGGCAGCAATTTGTGCAGCTGATAGAGTGACTACAGTTTCTAAAACATATGCGGATGAAATACTTGATCCTTTTTATGGTCAAGGTTTAGAAAAGATTTTAAGATATCATAAAGATAAATTGTCTGGTATAACTAATGGTATTGATTATGATTTATTTAATCCAGGTAAGGATAAGTATCTTTATAAAAAATATAATATTAATTCTTATATAAAGGGTAAGGCTTTTAATAAACAAGAATTATGTAAGGAAATAGGTTTAAGTTTAGATAGTAAGCCGATGCTTATTGGTATTATAAGTCGTATGACTTATCAAAAGGGTTTTGATTTATTATTAAATTCAATTGAACAAATGTTAAGAAAGAATATTAGGCTTGTCGTTATTGGTTCAGGTGAGTCTAAATATGAGTATTCTTTTAAATTACTTGAGAAGCAAAATAAAGATAAGGTACGTTATTTTTGTGTTTATAATGAAGAACTTGCTCATAAAGTATATGCGGCATCTGATTTAATGATTATGCCTTCTTTATTTGAACCATGTGGTTTATCGCAAATGATTGCGATGCGTTATGGTACCTTGCCACTTGTTAGAGAAACTGGTGGTCTTAAGGAAACTGTAGAACCATACAATGAATATGAAAAAACAGGAAGAGGATTCTCGTTTGGTCCTTATAATGGCTTGGATTTGATGATTGTGTTCAATTATGCACATCGTCAATATTTTGAAAATCAAAGGGATTATAAGATGCTTATAAGGAATGCGATGAATTATGATTCTTCTTTTGATAATGCGGCTATAAAGTATGAAAAGCTATATGACGAGGTATTAAAAAATGTTAAAAAAGTATGACAAGTTTTTTGAGGGTTATGAATTAGAGGCCTATAAATTATTTGGTTCACATCCAAAGGATGGCGGTATGGAGTTTACTTTGTGGGCTCCTCATGCCAAGAAGGTTGAGGTTTTTACTTCTAAGGATAATTTTTCTTGTTTGTATCCTCTTGAAAAGATTGATGAAAGAGGTGTTTGGCAAGTCTTTATCGAAGATATGGAGCCTTTATATTCATATCGATATCGAATTTATAAGAATGATACTTATTGGATAGATAAGTTTGATCCTTATTCTTATCGCTATGAAAGAAGACCTAGCAATGCATCGGTTATGTATAATCTTGATTACTATAAGTTTTCTGATGATAAGTATCAAAAAAATAGAACTAATAATTATTCAGAGAAAATTAATATTTATGAAGCGCATTTAGGTGGTTTTAAGAAATATGAAAATGAATATGAAACTTATCGTTTAGTTAAGGATGAACTTGTTCCTTATTTAAAAGATATGGGCTTTACTCATTTAGAGCTAATGCCAGTATTTGAGTATCCTTTCGATGGTTCTTGGGGTTATCAAAGTTTAGGTTTTTTCGCAAGTACTAGTAGATATGGTACACCCTATGATTTAATGGATTTAATTAATGAATGTCATAAAAATAATATCGGTGTCATATTAGATGTAGTATTTGTCCATTTTGCCAATGATGGTTTTGGTTTAGTTAATTATGATTTTGAACCATGTTATGAATATAGGGAATATCATTTAGCTCATTCTGATTGGGGTACAATGTGTTTTGATTTAAATAGTGGGCCAGTTGTATCTTTTCTGATGTCTTCAGCTAATTTCTTTATTGATAAGTATCATATTGATGGCTTAAGATTTGATGCAGTATCACATTTTATCTATCATAGGGGTAATAGAGATTTAGGTGAAAATGTAGCTGGTCAAAGTTTTGTGAAAAGAATCAATTATCATTTAAAACAACTTCATCCAAATTGTTTATTGATTGCCGAAGATTCTACTGATTTTGCCAATGTCACAAAGAAAGTTGAAGATGGTGGTTTAGGTTTTGACTATAAGTGGGACTTAGGTTGGATGAATGATACTTTAAGATATTACGCTTTTGATCCAATATATCGTAAGTATCATCATAATGATTTAACTTTTTCAATGGCTTATTTTTATTCGGAAAGGTTCCTTCTTCCTTTCTCACATGATGAAGTAGTTCATTCTAAAAAGACTATAGTTGATAAGATGTGGGGAACATATGAACAAAAGTTTAGTCAATGTCGTAACTTATATGTTTATATGTATACTCATCCTGGTAAAAAACTTAATTTCATGGGTAATGAAATCGCAACTATTAGAGAGTTTGATGAAAATAAAGAACTTGACTGGTTCTTGTTGGATTATCCAATTCATAATGGGTTTAAATCTTTAGTTAAAGATTTATCACATTTATATAAGGAATACGATGCCTTTAGCAAATATGATTATAATCCAACTTACTTTAAGTGGATTGATGCGGATAATGCTGAACAATCAGTTTATATTTATTATCGTTATGATGAAGATTATTGTTTTGTTACATTGTTGAATAATACACCTAATTCATATACTAATTATCAAATAGGTGTTCCTTATGCTGGTAGCTATAGTGAAATTATTAATACTGAAGATAGTAAGTATTTGGGTTGTGGTTTAACTAATCCAAAAGCGATCAGATCTAAGAAAGAGCCATATCAAAAATTAGATAATAGTATCAAATTAAATGTCGCACCTTTTGTAGGTATTGTCTTAAGACATAAGATTAAAAAGGAAAGCACAAAGAAGACTGCTAAAAAGAAAGATTAAATTAAATAACGATATAGTCAAAATGATTATGTCGTTTTATTTGTGATAGATGTTTTTAATATGCCTTTAATTCAAATTAAGGAGGATAGAAAACATCGCTAAGTTAACAGTTTATTCTTATTTAATTAATAATTGTTTTGGTTTAATTGATGTAACAATAATTAGCACTGATGTTTGCGATATTAGAATTATTAAAGATGTTAAACTAAAGACATATAAATAGTCATTGGTATTTAATGTTAGATTATAGTCTTTATAGGCCTCTTTGGTAGATTTAAAGATGTCAATGTCATCTTGATTGTTTGATATTATAGCGATTCTTTCTTGTCTTTTTAAGTTACTATTAATCAAAGAATTACTAATGATATTAGTTAATTTATTTGTGATTGGAATTGATAATATAAAGGAAATAATCGCAATGATAAATATTTCTCTTAAGAAATTAATTATCGTTTTTAGCTTACTTTGGCCTAGTGCTATAAAGATTCCAAAGTCATGTATCCTTGAGTTTAAAACACATAATATAAATGATGATAATAGTATAAACATAATCACAATCATAAATATTGATATTATTTGAAATAGTATTTTTATGTTGTCTATTGGTTTTTCTAGTTGTTTAGCCATAGTGTCATCAATTGATACGCTATAGTTTTGATATCCTTGTAAAGGTACATCTGATTTTTGGGCTATGGTATCATCTTTTGTGAATTTTAAATAAGATAGCTCTTTATTGATATATTTATACAAACTATTAGCGTTATCAATCCCAACTATTTTTATGGTTGGATTTTTTATATATAAAATATTAGTAAGCGTTGTCATCTCATATAGCTGTTGTAGTGGCAATATGAAAGAGGTTTGAGTTTTATCATACATTAAATCATTAGTGAGTACTTGGCCATTGTTTGTATAATCAAAAATACCAATTATCTCATAGGAAAAAGTATTGCCATTACTATTGGTGAAGGTAACAATATCACCAAGCTTAGGCTCTGTATATGTTCCATCTTCATTTTCGATTGTGACTACTCTATTTATTAAAATGCCGTTATTATTTTCATCTAACATCTTGCCTTCTAATATTTGATAATTATCATTTATAAATGCATCTGAATTAAAACTATAAACATATTTATAATATGAATTCAAATTGTTTTCTATACTTAAATAAAGAAGAGAACTAGTAGAAGATACTTTATCATATGTTGTTGAAGTGTCAAAGATTTTCTGTAGCCTTTTAATATGGTTTAAATAAAAATTATAGTCGAGTGTATTTTGTTCAAGATATAAAGATAAATCATCACTTTTAGTTTCTTGTAAAAAGCCACCATCTAAATCAATGTTTATTTTTACATTATCTTTAATAGTTTGGCTCATTTTGTTAGCTGATAGATAAAATAAATGATAAACCATCATAAAAGTAGTGAGTATTAAGATGATAAGAAAAATAAGAATAGAATCTTTCTTATGTTCTTTTATAGATAAAATTGTTCTTTTTAAATCATTTAACATATATTAATTTCTTATTATCTTGATCGATGGTAATAATAGAATCTGATTGTTTGGCTAATATATCATTATGAGTAACAACAATCACTGTTTTATGATAGACTTCACTTAATTCTTTAAATAAAGATACGATGGTATTACTTGTTTCACTGTCTAGATTACCTGTTGGTTCATCGGCTATTATTAATTTTGTATCAGTACAGATTGCTCGTGCAATAGCGACTCTTTGTTGTTCACCACCTGATAGTTTACTCACTTTACGATTGGCTTTTGTTTTGTCTATGCCAAATCTATTTAATAAATCATATACTTGTTCATTGTTGTATTTTTTATGAGCTATATCTAGGGCACTAACTACATTATCATAAGCATTCATATAGTTTATTAGATTATAGTTTTGAAAAACCATAGATACATAGTTTCTTCGATATTTATCTAGTCCTATATCGTTTATATTTTTATTTTCATAATAAATAGATCCACCTTTTGGTTTATCTAATCCCGCTATTAAGGAAAGAAATGTTGTTTTACCAGAACCAGATTGTCCAAGTATTGTATAGAATAAACCTTGTTTAAAACTGATATTGGTTTTATCAAATATGATTCTTTTATGGTCTCCATCTATATAGTAATAATCTAAATCTTTTATAGTTAAAATATCATTCATTAAGCATAATCTCCTTTGGGTTACTTTTTGTAATATATGTTATCGATGATAAAATGCTTGGTAACATTATCATTAGTACTAACATTATTATTTTTATTATGTCTAGTATTGTTAAGTTGACATTTAAACTTAAATTATCGCTTGTAACATTAGTTGATAAAAAAGCAGAATTGTTATTAACTATCATATTGGTATCTATTAACATGTTTGAAATATCTGGCAATAATGCATGAGCCAACAATAAAGCTAATGATAATGAAATAAATATCTTTATTAGATATTCAATTATTATTGATAAGGCTATATTTTTCTTTGTTTCACCAAGCGCTAATAGAATTCCAATTTCTTTTTTTCTATTAAAAGTATCAAGTGTTATTAATGAAAATAACATTAATAAAGATGCGATTAATGAGAAAATAAATAAAGTGTCAAATGAAGTTTTTAGTGATTCAAGTTGTCCAGCAATAACAATATAATCATTAGCTGTAGTCTCATATGTATAGTTTCGGCCTTGATTGTTTAATTCTTCTACTTTTGATAAGAAACTTTCTAAAGAGTCTAAATTTTTTAAGGTTATGATACTTGGGAAATAAGCATATGGACCTAGATAACTTTCTAGTAAATCATTGTATAAATTATTTTTTGTAAGTGCGTAACATTCGTTCATTATTTCTAAAAATGTTTTTTCTGGTATTAAGTTAAAACATGTTTCATCGTTTGGTTTTCTTCTTACATCTTCAGTTATGCCAATTACTTCAAACTCATACTCTTTTAAAACGTTATTTGTTTGATTATCTAAAAGTGAATATTTGATTTTGTCACCTATGTTGATTTCTTTTATATTGCTGCCGTCACAATAGTAAGCATAGCCATTTAAAATTATTTTATAATCTCCATTTTCTATTTCTTCATCATCAAAATATCTACCTGCAACCAATTTGTCTTTGTTTCCATAAAAGATATCACTATAGTTAGCTTTGGACAGCGATGCGAGTCTATTAAACATTCCATTAAACAAAAAATTTGGCGTTTCTATATGATTTTTAAGTGTTTGATAAAACATAAATATTGATTCATCATTTAATTGACTATAAAAATTTTGAATTATTATTCCTTCATTTTCATCGTATCCAAAAAGTTTAAGCAAAGAATTTGATACAATCATTGATAAATCACCATAGTACACTTCATCGCTATTTATTAAAGTATTAATATCACTATAGTATTCTTCGTTTAATTTATCAAAGTCTGAAGAGTTCTTTATTTTTTTTCTGGCAAATGGTGAAAAAGCGAAATCATAGTTATTTTCAATGACAATATCGCTTTTAATAACAACCTGTGGTTTTAAGACATGATTAACTTGATCATAAACCAGATTCGAAGCATTTTTAAAAACAAATGATATTGATAAACTAAAAAATAGTACAAACATAATAAAAACAAATAATAATGTCTTTAGTGATTGATTAAGTATTGATTTTTTAATTCTTTTAAACATAAGACAAATAAAGTCTAATATTAGACTTTATTTTAAGCTCCTTTTCTACAGATTTCTCTTTGATCAAATCTTGTGATGCCGTCTTTAAAATTAGCTTTGCAAGCACTACAAGACAAGAAATAATTGTAATACTTTCTTTGAATTACATGGACATATCCTGCTTTGCCATCTGGACATTTTCCATTAAGTGTATAATCTTCCCAATCTGTATAATAATGTTTATACCACTCAACTTGGTGACTACCGCATTTTGTGCATTGATATGCTGCAGCAGCTGGTATAATTTCTTCTTCGGCTTTTAGCTTAAAACATGGAACGAGTAATAGTATTGATAGCAATGATACAAATAATAATTTTTTTCTTTTCATAGTAATTTCCTTTCTATATAAGTTAAACGTTCCGGAGCGATTAGACTTTTTATTTACATCTTCAATATACATGATTAATTTTGACAAGTGTATATTAAAAAAGTTAATATAGTATTAACTAAAGTTAATAAGGGTGTAAAAATATGTACAATCATTTATTAGATGCATTTATCTTGGTGGCTGATGAAAAAAGTATTAATAAAGCAAGCGAAAAGTTATTTATTTCTCCTGTTTCGGTAATGAAACAAATTAGAAAATTAGAAGAAGAATTCGGACTTAAGTTATTTAATACAACAAATAAGGGCTGTAGCCTTACTGAAGATGGAAAAGAATTTTATAAAGCGGCTAAAGACGTAATTGAATATTCCAAGAAAGCAACTAAGAAGATAGTGTCTAAGAATTATAGTATGTTAAAAGTAGGGATTTCGTTATTTGATAATGGTGAAACTTTTTTTGATAAATGGAAACAAATAGAAGATGAATTCCCTAGTATAAAACTAAACTTAATTCCTATTGAAGGCAGCAAGGAAAATTTAAATAGTTTAAGAAATAAAGAAGTTGATTTTGTGCTTGGTTTAGATGATTTTTATATGAAAGAAAAGTGCGAGTCTATACAAATAGGTGTTAGAAGATTTATGTTAGTTGTACCAAGAAATCATAAATTAGCTAAATATAAGTCTATAAAAATAGATGATTTAAATGATATTGTAATAGAAATTCCCAAACAGGGATTATTTGTGAGTTTTGATGAATTAATTAATGAGATAAAAAGGCAAAGTAATGCGAAATTTAATCAGTGGAAATTAAACACTAATGTTGCGGATGTTATGAATTATGCCGTAAATAATAATGTGCCTTTTTTCGCAACTGATTCTTTAGATAACAAACACCCTGCTCTTGTTACAATTCCTTTAGAATTTGGAAAGGATGTTCCTTATTGTTTGTTTTATACCAAAAGAGTGCTTAGGGAACATCCTGAAGTTAGGGATATGTTAAATGCATTTAAAGAGCTTATTGGTTCTTCATCTAGACCTGTTGAAAAAAATGCATTATAACTGTTAAATAGATGGGAATCAGTTATCGTTTTTTCTTATTGTTTTGCCGTTAAGATATTAGGTAATTAATTTACAATTCTTTCCACCGATATGCTAAATACAGCATTCCACAAGTTATTAAAAAGATAATAAAGCACACAAAATCAAAAGCATTAGTATTCAATAAATAAGCACAATATATCAAATATAGCAAACCATACATAGATGCTAGTGCTAATCTTATGATACTTGGCTTTTTAAAATAGAAATTAACCAGTGTAATAAAAATTGATGAATAAGTAATTAAGTCAAAATACATAAGTGTTACATTAAAGTTAAGATTCAACAACATAATATGAATTAGTTTTTTTCCACATTGCCCCTTGGTATGAGTGAGGTGGATATGGATTAAAACTATCTGCCGCATATATGTAGGCGCATTTATTTTTTTCAGCAATTTCCTCCAATACCTTATACGGCACAATTTCATTTATTAGATTTGTAATATCAGTTTCATTATTAAGCCATTGAATCGTTCTATAAATAAATGAAATGGTTGCAACTACGGTTGCTACAGTGTGCGCTGTAAATTTACAAATAAGTAGAAAATCTTTTGTTGATCTTGTATAGTTGTTACTATTGAGAAAATCTTCAGCATCTTCAAGAGAATCGGCAACATACACCTCTTGCCCAAAACCATTATAAATTATATAGTTAGAATCATCATCATCCTCACAATGAACATTGAATGGTAAAAATCCTACGATTAGCATCGCAACCACTGCAACTAGAATATTCTTTATTATTTTTTTCATATTTTATTCTCCTTTTTGAAACTTAATAGTTTATGTTGCAACACTTACTATTTATGCCTTTATTATAATGGCAGCTAAATTGCTTGTCTATTGACAAAAAAGTTATAAGGTATTAACTTTTAGTTAATAGGTAGGGGTAAAAATATGCGTTATGAAGATTTAGATATTTTAGTTACATTAGCCGATTGTAAGAGCATAAATAAGACGGCACAAAAGTTTTTAGTGTCATCGGTAGCGATAGGCAAAAAAATCAATTCTCTAGAAAAAGAATTTAAAACTTCACTATTTAATCGCACACCATTAGGTTGTGAGTTAACAGATAGTGGAAAAATAGTAATTGATTATGCAAAAAAGATAAATTTATTATTAGATGAGTGTAAACAAAAGGTTGATAAAGCTATAAAAATTAGAGTAGGGTTTTCTTTTTTATACGATAGAGAGTATTATTATCAACTTCAATCTGCAATTAAACTTATTGATAAAAAATGCGAACTGATACCAGTATCTTTAGATAGTGTTTTTCATGGGAATTCAATAAAAAAAATTCTTTCATACATTAAAACAGATATTGACTTGATTCTAGATATTGAAGGCAATATGCTTAATGATGAATATGTAGTCTTGCCTTTTGGCTTAATTAAACAGTGCTTATTAGTTCCTAAAAAGCATAAACTTTATGATAAAAAAACAATTGAAATAGAAGATATTTGTGATTTAAAATTACTTAAATTAGCAGATGGTTTTTATAAGACGGCCGATAATACAGTGGATTTAATCAAAAGAAAATGTAAAAATGTTGTTTTTGAAGAGTTAAAAGATTCTTTTGCAGATGTAGGAAAATTTTGTGAAGATAATAATGTAGTTTTCTTATGTTTAGATTCTTTCAAAAATATAGAGCCTGATGAAAGAATAATACCATTAGGTTTTGTAGAACCAGTTGCTTTTTCTTTGTTTTATAGAAAAGATAGCCCTAAGGAAATACTTGATATAATAAATGAAATTTATGAGGCTATCAAATTAGAATAACACTAGAATTATAAAAACAATACCTTCTTTACATTGATGTTAAAATATTAGATGTTAGAAAGAAGGTTTTTTATTTATGATAAATGTTTATATTGTTTCTGGATTTTTAGGTGCTGGTAAAACTAGTTTCATTAAAAAACTATTAAGTGAAAAGAAGTTTAAAAAAGTAATGCTTCTAGAAAATGAATTTGGTGAAGTTGGTGTAGATGGTGCTTTTTTTGATTCAGCTTTAAATGTAAAAGAAATTAATAATGGTTGTATTTGTTGTTCTTTAAAGGGTGATTTTAAGTCTGCTCTTGAAGAAATTGAAGATATGGATGTTTCTGATTTAATTATTGAACCATCAGGTGTAGGTAAATTATCAGATATTTTAAATGTTGTAAAAGATGATGATGATTTTAGGGTTGTATCGCATATTTGTATTGTTGATGTTAAAACATGCAAGAAGTATCATAAGAACTTCAAAGAATACTTCGATGATCAAGTAAAGGCTGCAAACGCAATAGTTTTATCACATGTTGATGTTGCTGGTGATAAGATTGAGGAAGCTAAGGAAATAGTTAGAGAAATCAATGATGATGTTACTATTGTTGATAAGGCGGTTGAATTCTATACAATTGATGAATTAATGGACTTGATTGTAGCTGGCAATATGGAGCTTAAACCCCAAGAAGAAGAACATTGTTGCTGCTGTTGTGGACATCATGACCATGAACATGAGCACCACCACCATGACCATGATGAAGAAGATGAACATGAACATCATCATGAACATCACCACCATGATGGGTTTGAACCTGAGGATGAAGATGAATTATTTAAGAATCAAATTGTAAGAACTGATTATGTATTTACTAAGGAAGAATTAGAGTCGATTTTAAACAATGTTGATGAAGATATTATTCGTATAAAGGGTTATGTTAATACTAAAGAAGGTACTATGTATCTAAATTATGTATTAAATGAATATCATTTATATTTGGGCGAAAAAAGAGATAATACATTAGTTTCAATTATTGGAACAAGTATTGATAAGAATAAATATAAAGAGGCTTTCCATGGATAGACCAATATATGTTGTATCGGGTTTTCTAGATTCAGGAAAGACTACCGCAATCAAAAGAACATTATTAGATCCTCGTTTTACTGAAAAGGAAACTACTTTGATTATCGCTTTTGAAGAAGGTGATGAAGAATATGATAAGGACTTTTTAGCTAAAACTCATAGTGATGTTGTTTATATGGACTTTAAGGATTTTGATTCTAATAAGTTATTAGAATTAGATGATATCTATAATCCCGATCGTTTCTTTATTGAATTCAATGGTATGGATGATGATTCTATCTTGATGAACATGGATCTGCCATTAGGTATGGAATATGCTCAACTTATTTGTACAATTGATGCTTCTAAGTTTAAGTTACAAGTAGGCAATATGCCTCAATTTATGTTTAATCATGTTAATACTTGCGAGATTATTGTCTTAAATAGATATGAAGAAGCTGACTTTAGATATTTGAGAAATAATATTAAGAGTATGAATCAATATTGCGCAATTGGCCTAGAAGATAAAGATGGCAACATGTATGAAATGCCAAAAGATAATTTATTTGATAAGAATAATCTAGATATTAATGATATGGATTATGGACTATTCTATATGGATGCCATTGATAATTACCAAAAGTACAATGGTTCACCTATTAAGTTTAATGGATTTTATTTAGAAGGTGACAAGGAAACTAAAGTAATCGGTAGATTCGCTATGGTATGTTGCGCTAATGATACTCAAAGACTTGGTATGATGGTAAAGGGGCTAAAACAAGAATTAGAACTTAATCATTATTATCATATTGAGGGTGTCTTTAGAGTAAAGAATGAAAGAGGTGGCATTAGAATTTATATAGAAGGAAAGAATGCTACTGAAATAAATAAACCAGAAGAGGAGTTTGTAAACTTTAACTAATGTCACTTTGGGGATTATTTTTAGAAGGACTTTTATCTTTTTTGTCACCATGTGTGTTGCCAATGGTTCCTTTATATATGTCTTATTTGGCAACAAATAAGAATAATAAAAAGATTGTTGTATTCTTGAATTCGTTATTCTTTGTATTAGGCCTAAGTGTTATATTTTTAATTCTTGCTTTAGCGATAGATACCATAAAGCCATTAATTGATGAATATTCTACAATAATCACTTTAATCAGTGGAATTATCATTATTATCTTTGGTTTACATGAAACAGGACTTATCACAATACAAGTAAATATTAGACAAAAAGATATTAGTATGGATACTTCTAACATGAACTTTATTAAAGCGTTCTTGTTAGGATTCTTGTTTTCACTTGTTATATCACCATGTATTGGGCCTATGTTATCAAGTGCTATATTGTTAGCAGCATCTAGTAAAGTAGGTGGTTTATATATACTTGTATATGCCCTAGGTCTACTTATTCCTTTCTTTATAACTGGCTTATTTACAACATCAGTTGTTTCTTTTTTGAAAAATAAAAAGAATATTCTAAAGTATGTTGGTATTATTGCTGGTATTATTCTTGTTATATATGGTGGCTATATGACTATTAATAGTTCTAAAGAAATTATTAGCCTAAAAAATAGTAACAGCACAACAGCAAGTCAGGAAAATGCTAGTGAAGGTACATCAAATTATTTACCGGGCAATGATTTTTATGATCAAAATGGAAATATTATTCATTTAAGTGATTATAAAGGACAATATGTAATGATGAATTTTATTGCGACATGGTGTACATATTGTGTAAATGAAATTCCTGAATACTTAGAATTTGCCAAAGCCCATGATGATATTAAATGCTTCTATGTTATGTCACCTAATAGTAGTGGGGTAAGTAAAGAAGAAATAATTACTTTTATAGAAGAGAAGGGCATTGATATTGAAGTAATAATCGATGAAGATAATGTACTTTATAGTTTATGTAATCCTAGTGCTTTTCCAACCATGTTTGTGGCAGATAAAGAAAATAAAATACTTGGATATGTATCGGGTGCTTATGATTTAGAGGGTTTTAATTCAATTCTAGAATCTATTAAAGAACAGTATGGCTAAAGTTATATAAAAAAT
>CAVBAX010000013.1:0-19501 GCA_963593105.1 Candidatus Methanomethylophilaceae archaeon
ATTTAAACCTCACTTATGTTAATATTATATAATCTTAAAGAGGAAAGTTATGGCTATACCAAAATATAAATATGAAGAAGTGATTCAATTTTGGAAAGAAAGAAATATAAACACAAAAGATGATTTAAATAATATTTTAGATTCTTTTAGTGTTTTATTTGCCTATAATTCAGGTGCTATTGAAAACGATCAAATTACATATAAGGATACTAGAGAAATATTTGAAAATGGAAAGTTAACAAATTACACAGGCGATTTAAAAACCCTTTATGAAATCAGAAATCAAAAGATATGTTATGAATATTTATTAGACTATATTGTAAATAAAGAAAAAATAAATATAGATCTAATTAAACAAATTCATAAAAAATTAACTAAAAATACTTATGATGAAAGAAGATATTTGATAAATAACGAAAGAGATGGCGAATATAAAAAGCATGATTATGTTACTGGTGTTAACGAAGTTGGCTCATCGCCTAAAGAAGTTGATAGTGACATGAAGTTATTAATTAGCGAAATAAATGAAGTATCAATCTCATCGGATGAAGATGTATTAAAAGTAGCTGTTTATTTGCATAATATGTTAGAACAAATTCATCCATTTGCGGATGGCAATGGAAGACTAGGAAGAACTTTGTTAAATTATTTCTTGCTAGTTAATAATTTGCCACCAGTCATTATTTATAACGAAGATAAAAAATATTATTATGAAATACTAGAAAAATTTGATGAAGAAAATGATTTAAAATCGAGTGTTGAATTTCTAAAATATGAAATGGAAAAAACCTGGGAAAAGACAATTTATTGTGCAAAAGGTTTAAGTAAAAAAGATAAAAATATTAGTGATTATTTATGATTGAACAAGAAATAGCGAAACTAGTTAAACAAAAAGGTGGGCGTGTTTTTTATGTTGGCGGCTATGTAAGGGATAAACTATTAAATAGAGAAAACAAAGACATCGATATTGAAGTTCATGGTATAAGTGAAAATGATTTACTTGAATGCCTAAATAAAGTAGGAGAACCTATTTCTTTTGGCAAAAGTTTTGGTGTCTATTCTTTAAAAGGAATAGATATTGATATAGCTTTGCCAAGAAGTGAAAAAGCAATTGGCAAAGGACATAAAGATTTTAAAGTAACTGTTGATCCTTTTATTGGTTATCAAAAAGCTGCCAAAAGAAGAGATATAACTATTAACGCTTTAATGCAAGATGTTCTTACAAATGAAATATTAGATTACTATAATGGTTTAGCTGATTTAAAAAACAAAATAATAAGACAAGTAGATAAAGATACTTTTATTGAAGATCCTTTAAGAGTATTAAGAGTTGCTCAATTTGCGTCTCGTTTTAATTTTGAAGTAGCTGAAGAAACTATTGATCTATGCAAAACAATTGACTTATCTTATTTATCAAAAGAAAGAGTAGAAGAAGAACTTAAAAAAGCATTATTAAAAGGTAATAAACCTTCTATCTTTTTTGATGTATTAAAGAAAATGAATCAATTAGATTATTGGTTTAAAGAAATAAAAGAATTAGAAAATATCAAACAAGATCCAATATATCATCCAGAAGGAAATGTTTATATCCACACTATGCAAGTTCTTGATAGAGGGGTAAAGTATCGCGATTCATTTGAATTTATGTTACTTTGTTTAACACATGATTTTGGAAAAATAATCTGTACAGAAGAAATTGATGGCAGAATCCATGCCTACAAACATGAAACAAAGGGTGTAGAGATTGTAAATACTTTTATAAATAGAATCACGAATAAAAAAGAAATTATTAGATATTTAAAAAACATGGTACCCTTGCATATGTTACCTAATAAATGTGCGGCTGATAATTCTAAATATAAAAGCACAAATAAGATGTTTTATAGTTCCATTAATCCAATTGATTTAATTAATTTTTCATATTGTGATAGAGGTAATGAAGATAATAAAGAATTTTTAAATCAAAGATATCTAAGATACTTACAAATGTTAGAAAAACCATACATAAGTGGAAAAGACTTAATTGATGCTGGTATTAAACAAGATAAAAACTTTGGACTACTTTTAGATTATGCCAATAAACTTAGGTTAGCTGAAGTTAATAAAGAAGATGCTTTAAAACAAGTATTAGCATATAAGAAAAAGATGGATTAACCATCTTTATTTAGCTTTCTTTGTAGGTTTTTTAACTTCAATTTTTTTAGTCGTTGTCTTTTTACTAGGAGTGTTTTTAATTTCTTCAATCTTAGTAGTTACTTTTTTAGAAATAGGTGATTTTTTAACACTAGTCTTTTTAGTTACTGGTTTTGTAACCTTAGCTACTTTTTTATCTACGGCTTTTTTAGCCTTAGCTACAGTTTTCTTCACTTCTTTCTTTTTGTTTTCTACTTCTTTTTCAATTATCTTTTTAGCTATAGCATTTTCAGTATCAGCCTTCTTTTTAGCAACCGCTTCCTTAACAGCGTTTTTCTTAGCGGTGACTTTTTTAACCGCAACTTCTTTTACTTCTTCTACAGGTTTTAATTCATTGGCAGCTTTCTTTGCGACAACAGCTTTTTTAGCTTTTTCTAAAGGTTTTGTATCTTTAGCAACTTTATCAATTACTTTCTTTGTGACAACAGCCTTGCCTACTTTTTTAACCGCATTATCTTTTTTTAATAAAGACATAGTATGTCCTCCTTGTGTATAAGAAAATTATATAACAGCCAGAATAAAAAGGATAAAATAAGCAATGATAATGTAGAATATTGTTATGCTTAAAGAAAAATTTAAAGATGAAATAGATATAAAAGATTTAGCTGATATTCATCCTTCTTTTTATACTTTAGTTGATATAAGAGATGAAGTTAGTCATGACTATGGTCATATTCCTCATTCTATTAGTAATGAAAATATTTTATTTGATGAAAATTTAGATAAAGATAAGGCCTTAGTTCTTTATTGTATGAAGGGCATTGATTCATATTCTATTGCGCAAAGATTAAGAGAAAAAGGCTATGACGCAATAAGCTTAAAGGGTGGTTATAGTGCTTATCTAAAATCGCAACTTGGAAGAGCTAACAAAGATTTGAATGAGAAATGTGAAAGATCAATTACTACCACATATCGTAAACAATTATTATCGCCATTTCTAAAGGCTATTGATACCTATGACTTAATTAAAGAAGGTGATAAGATTGCGGTATGTATATCAGGTGGCAAGGATTCAATGGTTATGGCTAAACTATTTCAAGCTTTAAAAAGGTTTAGTAGGGTAAACTTTGAATTAACATTTTTAATTATGGATCCAGGGTATAGTGAACTTAATCGTTTACTAATTGAAGAAAATGCCCGTAATTTAAATGTACCGGTTCAAATATTTGAAACGAGTATTTTTGATATTGTCTATGATCAAGAAAAATCACCATGTTACTTATGTGCTAGAATGCGTAGAGGTCATTTATACAACAAGGCAAAGCAACTAGGTTGCAATAAGATTGCCCTAGGTCACCACTATGATGATGTAATTGAGACTATTTTAATGGGAATGATGTATGGTGGCCAAATTCAAACGATGATGCCAAAATTAAAAAGTGATAACTTTTCAGGCATGGAATTAATTAGACCAATGTATCTAATTAGAGAAAATGATATTAAAAATTGGCGAGATTATAATGGTCTTCATTTTATTCAATGTGCTTGTCATTTTACAGACACTTGTTCATCATGTAGGGAAGATGGTACTACTACTTCTAAAAGAATGGAAATTAAAAATTTAATCAAGGAACTTAAAAAGACTAATCCTTATATAGAAAAAAACATTTTCAAGAGTGTTGAAAATGTTAATTTAGATACAATAATTGCCTATAAAAAGGATGGTAAAAAAATTACCTTCCTTGATGAATACTAAAATCAATATTGCGATTTGCAAGATCAACCGCTATTAGTTTTACTTTAACTTTTTGGCCTAGTTTATAAGTATGAATGCCATCAGTTAAATTATTATGCTCATCTAGATAGTAATAACCATCTAGATTTTTTATATGCACTAGTCCTTCAACAGAATTATCAAGTTCTACATAGAAACCATAATTAGTAATGGTTGAAATAATGCCGATAAAAGTTTGTTTAATCTTATCAGACATATATTCACACATCTTTAAATCGACAATAGCTCTTTCAATTTGAACTGCTTTCTTTTCTCTTTCGTTGGCTTTTTTAGAAATCTCTTCGTTTTTCTTATTGTCATCATCAATATCATCACTGTAGTTAAAGACATATTTTTTTAACATTCGATGAACTATTAAATCAGGATATCTTCTGATAGGTGAAGTGAAATGACAATAATGTTCTAGTCCTAAGCCATAGTGGCCAATACAATCATGACTATATAGAGCTTTGGCCATGCATCTAAGTAATAGATTTGATACTAAATTGTATTGTTCACTATTTTCAAATTTCTTTAAACAATTTGCCAATGTTTTAGATTCAATCTTATAACGATTTCCCTTAAAAGTAACACCAAGTTCTGACATGGTATCAATAAAAGTATCAATTCTTTCAGGTTTTGGATAATCATGATTACGATAAATAAGTGGTAGATTTAAATAATACATATGACTGGCAACCGTAGTGTTGGCTAAAATCATAAAGTCTTCAATCATTAGTTCCGCTTTATCTTGATTTCTTAATTTAATATCGATGACTTTTCCATTTTCTTCAATGATTATAGGCTCATTTGATTCAAACTCAATGCCACCTTTATTTTTTCTATCTTTATCAACAATCCTAGATAAAGAATAAGCAGTATAAATCAAAGAAGTAATATCTTTATATTGTTCAAGAAGCTCTTTATCATGTTTTAAGATTTTATTTACTTTGTTGTAGGTTAAACGATGTTTAGAACATATAACAGAAGGGTAAATTTCATAACTTACTACACTACCTGTATAGTCTATATCCATTTGGCAAGTTAGAGTGTAGCGATCTTTGTTTTCTAATAAAGAACATAAATCATCAGATAATTTAAAAGGTAACATCGGTATAACTTTACCTGGATAATAAATAGAAGTACCTCTTTTAAGCGCTTCTTTATCTAAGGTAGAACCTTCTTTTACATAATGAGAAACATCCGCAATTGAAACATATAGCCTATAGCCTGAATCTATTTCTTCAACATAGATGGCATCGTCAAAGTCTTTGGCATCATCGCCATCAATAGTGATAAATGATAGATTTCTTAAATCTTTTCTATTTTCAATTGTTACTTCATCACTTAATGTATTTACTTCTTTTAATAACTTATTAGAAAATGGAAGGGGTGCATCATTTTGAAGAAGAATAGTTTCAATTAAAGTTGATTCATCATTGATATGTCCTATTACTTTATCGATTTTTAATTCTTTTTTATTATAGTCGCTAATAAAACATCTTACTTTAAAGAAAGGTTTAAGCTCTTTCTTAAAGTCTTTTTCGTTAATTATCTTATATTCTTTTAATCTAATGTCATCTGAAAAGAAATATAGTCTTCCTTTTCTAAGTACCATTTGACCATAAACATAGGCTGTCTTTCTTTCTAATACTTTAATAAAAGTTACACTATGTTTATCTTCTTTGTATAAAATCTTATCGCCAGTAAATAAAAGAATATTAGTGTTATTTTCAACTTCTTTATCATCGATATAGGCCCTAGATTTATAAACATCAACAATTCCTTCTTGGTAAATAGAACTTAAATTAATAACACCATCTTTTTCAAATAAGATTTTTTCATCAACCATTTTATTAATTTGCTTAGTAAGTGAAATAAAATCAGCGCTACTTGTAATATTTAATTCATCAGCGATTTGATCAATCGTTTTTCCTTGGTTTTTTAAACAGTCCTTAATTTGATTATTCATAATTCTATTTTATATAATATTACTATGATTAAAGCTATATTTTTTGACATTGATGGTACTTTATTATATGGAGATAAGGGCATTCCTGAAAAAGAAATAGCGGATTTAAAGATACTAAAGGAAAAAGGAATAAAGATAGTAATTTGTACTGGCAGAGCAATAGGTGAAATAAAACCACTTAATCTTGATAAGTATAAATTTGATGGCTATATAGCTTTAAATGGTCAAACGATTTATGATGAAAATTACAATCTTATCTATGAAAATTTATTTGAATCAAATGATTTAAAAAAACTAGTTGATATATTTAACTTGAAAGAAATAGTAATTGGTTTATCTGGTGAAGATGGACTTTATGTAAACTATATAGATGATAAAGTAATTTTAGAAAACAAATTATTAAATATAAAATTACCTAAAATTGATAATTATCATAATGAGAAAATATATCAAGTGCTTGCTTATTGTGATGATAATTATAAAGAAAAATTAAAAAAGGAATTAACGCATTCAACTATCACTTATTGGAATAGCTATGGACTTGATATTTTCAATAAAAATGGTGGCAAGGATAATGGTATTAAAGAATATATTAAGATGTTTAATATTGATATAAGTGAAACTATGGCCTTTGGAGATAGCCAAAATGATATAGAAATGTTAAAGACTGTCAACTTAGGGATCGCAATGGGTAACGCTAGCGATGAGTTAAAGAAATATTGTGATTATATAACTAAGGATTTATATGATGATGGTATAGATTTTGCGCTTAGAAAGTTTGGGGTAATAAATGATTAAAGCAGCGTTTTTTGATTTAGATGGCACATTATTTTCACATAGTCAAAATAAGATTCCAGAAAGTACAATTGAATCTTTTAAGTTATTAAAAGAAAAAGGCATTAAAAGGATACTATCAACAGGTAGACACATAGTGGAACTAAGGCAACTTGGTGTTCTTGATTTAGGATTAGACTTTGATGGCTATGTTTTATTAAATGGTCAAATTGTCTTGGATGAAAATCAAAATTATATTGGTGGTACACCAATTAGAAAGTCTGAAACTGAAAAAATTGTAAAATTATTTAATCAAAAAGAATATTCTTTAATTCTTGAAAATATAGACGAATTATATGCCAACATTATGGATGAATTTTATATTCAAGGATTAAAAAGTGTTAATACTAAGCCTTTTCCAATTAAGGAATATGATGGAAAAGATATTTTTCAGGTAAGTGTTTATCTAACTAAAGAAAGACAAGAATTTTTAAGATCTTATTTAACTGATTGTTTCATTACTTCATGGAACGAATATGGGCTATGCATAGTTGATAAAGATGGTGGAAAGTCTAAGGGTGTTGAAAAATATTTAAAGAAATTAGGCTTTGATAAGTCACAAGCTATTGCCTTTGGTGATGGTGATAATGATAAAGATATGCTTGAATATGTGCAAATTGGTGTTGCGATGGGCAATGGCGTTGATTCAATTAAAGCATGCGCAGATTATGTAACTGATCATATTGATAATAATGGTGTTTATAATGCATTAAAGCATTTTGAAATTATCTAATAAATGGTATTATAAAGTTAGATAAAGAAAAGGAGAAACTATGTTTATGGATGACTTTGAAAAGCTTCCTAGTTCAACTGATTTCTTCAATAATTTAGACCCAGATGGAAAGATGTACGAGCTAGCAATCGAATATGCTAAGTCTAAAAATGTTGACATCAATAATGAAAAAGAACTTGAAAGACTTTATATCGATGTAAGTAGAAGTATTGAAGAGCTTAGTCTAATGGCTGAAAATGAAGAAGAACTAGAACATTTAAATGAAGTATTTTATGGCTTAGTGGGCTTGATGATTGATAATAAGAAAGAGTCTTTAAATAAGGCATAAGAAAAAGAGCTTACGCTCTTTAGTATTTATCAATCACAAAATGTAGAGAATCAGTTTGATACATTTTGTTTAGTTTGCACATAAAGAAATAGGCTTCATCAAATGAATTGAATGTGTCTAACACACGACAATGTTGGCCACATTCTTTTTTGTGCACCCTAATTACTGTGAAATTTTGCATTAATATTGGTCTACAACCCAATTTAGAGTTTTATTGCCAAATAAACGATTTAAACTAGTTGAGAAATTAGAAGCTTCATCAAGTGTATTAAATGTTATTTCCACAG
Source organism: Candidatus Methanomethylophilaceae archaeon (assembly GCA_963593105.1). GTDB lineage: Bacteria > Bacillota_I > Bacilli_A > Erysipelotrichales > Erysipelotrichaceae > Colivicinus. Next base: position 8,062 of record CAVBAX010000013.1, read on the forward strand.
TGCAAGATTGACCTGTTTGGTTTCTTAGTACTCTAATAACTGAATATTTACTCATTTGAGTTACCTCCTTTTCATAAACATAATACGACCTCATGTTAAAAATTCAACATGATAACGGTTACATGACAAATGAAAGTGGTTCCATTTAAAAAAATGCGTTTATCATAGATGTATGGACAAAATTAAACAACATTCAGATTCTTTTATCATCGCAATTATCTTATTTTTCTTAGGTGGTTTTCAAAATGCCTATACATATGTTAATTGTGGGAAAATATTTGCCAATCTTCAAACAGGTAATTTGGTTTTAATGGCAATTAATTTAGCTGATAAAAACTTTCCATTAGTTTTTAGATACTTAGTACCATTAGTAAGCTTTTGGCTTGGTTGTTTTGTGGGTTCAATTGTCGATATTAGATGCAAAAAAAACTTCAAGATACATTGGCGTACAATTGTGTTGGCAATAGAACTGGTATGTGTAGTAATTACTGGCTTTATTCCAGATCAATATGACTTATTATCGGCTGCTATTATTACTTTTAATAGTGCACTATCTTTACAAGGCTTTAAGACAGTTGATAAAAGAGCTCTACCTACAACCATGATGATTGGTAATATGCGTAAGGCAATTGAATATATTACAAGATTTGCCTTGCTTCATAAAAAAGAAGACTTAAAAGAATTTAGAATTGTCTTTTGGCTACTTATTGTGTTTTTATTGGGTGCTGTAATAAGCGCAAAGCTTAGTGCTTACTATACTTGTAAAACAATTTTATTTTTAATTCCTTTATATATATTCGCTATTGTTTATCTTCAAACCGATAAAAGTAATGAGTTATAAAAATAACTATTTTATTAATATTTGATTAATAATATAATTTGCTAAAATAATGTCATTAGAGGATATATTATGACATTTGAAAAGTTTATAAGTGATAATTTTGCAGAACTAATTGGGATAGTTTTTGTATGGCTTATTATCAACAAAAAGAATTTATTAGATAAAAAAATCATAGATAGTTTTAAAAACATTCTATTTTGTGAGTTATTAGAATTAATTGTATATAACCTAGAATTATTTTATCGTTACATTAGCTATCCTACTTTAATGCGTATTGTTTTATCGGGTTTAGCTTATGGTTTAAGAGCAGTATTAATTTATTTGTTTATTAGACTAATTTGGCCCCATGAAGAAAATAAAAAGGCAAGAACTATTTTATTTATACCGATTATTATATGTACACTATGTGGATTTTCACCTTTGTTTTCAAAACTAGTTTATTATTTTGATGAAAACAATCATTTCCATAGAGGACCTTTTGGTTATGTATTTTTGACAATAACAATCTTTTATATCATATTGTTTGTTTATTATATTTATAAAAGAAGTAAATGTAATGATGTCTTAAATACCAAAATATTTACACTTATTGCCTTCTTTATTGTTTTTTCAACGATTGCATCTACGATTTATGAAATTGAATGGCTTGGAAGATTATCAATAGTTTATGGTACAGTATTTTGTTTATTCGCCTTACATGCAACAAAGCTTGAAAATACTATTAATGTATTAAAAGAAAATGAAGAATTGAAAAATACTTTAAAGGAGTTAGAAGAAGTCAAAAAGAAAGCAGAGGTTGCTAATGAAGCTAAGACCACTTTCTTACTTAATATGTCTCATGATATTAGAACACCAATGAATGGAATTATTGGTATGTTAAATATTGCGGATAAATTTCCATTAGATATAGAAAAACAAAATGAATGTCGTAAGAAAGTAAAAAATGCATCTAATATTTTATTAGAGCTTGTAAATGATGTATTGGATAGAAGTAAGCTTGAATCTGGTGAAGTAGTACTTGAACATATTCCTTTTGATTTAAACGATATTATAAAAGATACTTATGATTCTTTATCTAAACAAGCAGAAGATGCTGGTGTTAAGATTGTTCAAAATAATTTTAATGTTGAACATACTAAGTTAATTGGCTCACCTTTACATCTTAAAAGAATCTATATGAATATTGTTTCTAATGCGATTAAATACAACAAGGAAAATGGTAAGGTCTATTTATTTGTTGAAGAAACAAATTTTGATGGCCATGATGCAATTATTGAGTTTACTTGTAAGGATACAGGTATTGGTATGTCTAAAGAGTTTATGGAACGTTTATTTGAACCATTTGCTCAAGAAAACCAATCAGCTAGAACAAGCTATAAAGGAACAGGACTTGGAATGTCGATTGTTAAAAGTATTGTAGAAAAAATGAATGGTACAATCGATGTTGATAGTGTAAAAAATGAAGGTTCTACTTTTGTGGTTACTATTCCAATAGAGATAAATAGAAGTCATGTTAGTGAAAAAGGAATAGATAATAAAACATATTCAATTAATGGTTTAAATATTTTACTAGTCGAAGATAATGAACTTAATATGGAAATAGCTGAGTTCTTATTAAATGAACATGGAGCCACTGTTATAAAAGCTTACAATGGCAAGGAAGCTGTTGATATTATGAGTGTAGACAATAATATCGATGTTATTTTAATGGATGTAAGAATGCCAATAATGGATGGCTATAAGGCTAGCAAAGCGATTCATGGTCTTGGTGTTAATATACCAATTATAGCTTTAACCGCAAATGCCTTTGTAGAAGAAAAACAAAGAGCTAAACAAGAGGGCATGGATGCTTATTTATCTAAGCCTCTTGATGAAAAGTTAGTTATTAAGACTATTAGTGATCTTGTAAAAAAAGATTGAATTTTTTAAAAAAAATAAATAAAATAACTACTGCTATTAAATGACGTTAAATGTCATCTTGCCAATGTCCGACGGTAAGGTGGCATTTTTTATGTTTTGAGATTTGTAAGCTTACAAGTAAACGTTTTCATAAAAACAACATCATAAAGTAGTAGTAGTATATATTAGTATGAAAAAAAGGAGGCACTTTTTATATAGATGGATAGGAAAGAAAAAAGAAAACTATTATTTATCTTTATTGGCTTATTAGCTTTAGTAAGTGTAGGTATTATTTTTACAAGTGGCCTAGTTACTAAAAGTGAAACAATACAAGAAGTAATGAAAGATGCTGTCTTGCATGATACAGGAAAGGTTAGCTTATTTGGTATTAAAGATGTTAATCCAGCTTTGATTTCCGCAATGTGTTTAACTCTAATAATTCTAGTTATTGCGTTATTAATAAGAATAATTGTTATCCCAAGATTTAAAATGGTTCCTGGAAAATTTCAATTATTATTAGAAGAATGGGTTGGCTATTTTGATAGATTGGCTAAGTCAAATAGCCCACATCGTAATAAGGCATTAAGTTTTTACTTATTTGCGGCTGGTTCTTATGTTTGTATATCAACATTATTTGAATTATTTGGCTTTCAAGCTATAAATACTCATGGAGGTTCTATTACCTTACCTGCACCATTATCAGATATTAATGCTGCAATTGCGATGGGTGTAATGTCATATTTATTTATTATGGCTGGAGGTATTATTTCAAATGGCTTTAAGGGTTTAGGAAATACTTTAAAGGATTTCTCGTTACCAATTTCTATGAGCTTCCGTTTATTTGGAGCTTTAATTAGTGGACTTTTGGTTAATGAGCTTGTATATTACACATTGTCGTTAAGTTTTGTGTTGCCGGTTATAGTTGCGGTGTTATTTACATTATTACATGCACTTATTCAAACATATGTACTTACGATGTTGGTTGCTTTATATTATGGCGAAGTAAGTGAAAAATAAAAGAGGAGATTAAAATGAAGAAAATTAAAAAATTATTAGTTGTTGTTGCGTTAGTATTAACTATTGGTTCTGTTTGCACACCAGTATTTGCGGCTGAAAATAATGAGCCTTCAAGTGCAGTTGTAGATTCTACAGGTGATAAGGCCAAGGCTGCTGCTTTTGCGGTTGGTATCGCTGCTGGAGCTGCTGCTATTGGTATGGGTATTGCGATTGCTAAGTCAGCTGAATCTATTTCTAGACAACCAGAAGCTGAGGGTTCAATTAGAACTGCTTTAATGTTGGGTCTAGTATTTATTGAAACTGTTGTTATTTATGCATTAATTGTCGCTATTCTTGTTATCTTCGTATTATAAGGGGTTCTATGAATTTACCATTAAATATCGATTGGCAACAAATCTTGCTGCATATGTTTAACTTTATTATCTTAGCTTTTGGTTTATATTTTATTTTATATAAGCCAGTTAAAAGCTTTATGGATAAAAGAGAAGAATATTATAAGCAAATGGATATGGATGCTAATAATACAAAAAAGGAAGCTGATAAATTATTAAATGAGTATCAAGAGAAATTAGCTAATGCCAATAAGGAAATAGAAGATAACAAGGCTAAGGCTATAAAAGAAATTGATGTCAAAAGAATAGAAGAAATAGATAAGGCTAAGGCTGAGGCTAATAGAATATTAGAAGATGCCAAAACGCAAGGCCAAAAGAAACATGATGAGATTATTGAATCTGTAAATAAGGATATTTGTGATTTAGCTATGAAGGCTTGTGATAAGTTAGTTAATAAATCACTAGATGATTCTTATGATGATTTCTTAGATGCGCTTAGTAAGAAGGATAACTAATGAAGGCTACTTTATATAGTGCGATTAAACCAAATGAGAATATTGTAAATAAGTTCAAAGCTTTTTTGAATAAGAAATATGGTGAACTTGATTTAGATTGGGAAAAAACTGATCTTAAAAATGGTTTTAAATTAGTAGTTGGTGATGATGTATATTATTGGGATCCAAATACTAAATTAGATCAATTAAAACAAGAATGGTCAAAGCTAAAAAATACTAAGACAGAAAATATTATTCCATTACTACAAGATTCTTTAAATAATTGGACACCAAATGCTTTAGCTAAAGAAATAGGTAGAGTAATTAGTGTTGGCGATGGTATTGCCAAAGTATCAGGACTTAATCAAGTCAAATATGGTGAAATCCTATTATTTAGCGATAATATTCGTGGTATGGTTCTTGATTTAAAGAAAGACTATATTCAATGTATCTTATTTGGTGATGAAAGAAATATAATTCAAGGCAGTATTGTAAAAAGAACTGGAAAAGAAGCAGGCATACCAGTAGGTGAGGGCTTCTTGGGTAGAGTTATTGATGCCTTGGGCAATCCAATTGATGATTTGGGTCCTATTAATTCAAGGGAATTTAGACCACTTGAGCAAGCAGCTCCAAGTATTATGGAAAGAAGTCCAGTTAATAGACCTTTACAAACAGGTATTTTGGCTATTGATTCAATGTTTCCTATTGGAAAAGGCCAAAGAGAATTAATTATTGGTGATAGACAAACTGGTAAAACAGCTATTGCCCTAGATACCATTCTTAATCAAAAGGGCAAAAATGTTATTTGTATCTATGTGGCAATTGGTCAAAAGGCAAGTTCTGTTGCAGGTATTGTAGAAAAATTAAGAAAAAATGATGCTCTAAAATATTCGATTGTTGTAAGTGCTACAGCAAGTGAGACGGCACCTATGCAATATATTGCACCATATAGTGCATGTAGCTTGGGTGAATATTTTATGAGACAAGGTAAAGATGTCTTACTAGTATATGATGATTTAAGTAAGCATGCGATTGCTTATCGTGCTTTATCATTGCTTCTTGAAAGAAGCCCAGGTAGAGAAGCTTATCCAGGTGATGTTTTCTATCTACACTCAAGATTACTTGAAAGAAGTGCTAATTTAGTTGATGGTGGCTCTTTATCGGCTTTACCAATCGTTGAAACTCAAGCTGGTGATGTTAGTGCTTATATTCCAACAAATATTATTTCTATTACAGATGGGCAAATTTTCTTAGAAAGCAACTTATTTAATTTAGGACAAAGACCAGCTATCAATATTGGCTTATCAGTATCTAGAGTTGGTGGTGATGCACAAACTAAGGCAATGAAAAAGGCTGCTGGTTCTATTAGACTTGATTTAGCTCAATATAGAGAAATGGAAGTTTTCATGCAATTTAGTTCAGACTTAGATGAGGCAACTAAGAATCAACTTCATTATGGCCAAATACTAATGGAACTTCTTAAGCAAGAACAATATCATCCATATTCGGTAGCTGATCAAGTAGTGTTACTTGTTAGTGCTATGAATCATCTATTTGATGATTATGATATTAAGCAAATAAAAGAAATAAAAAATTCTTTATTAGATCACTTCAATAAGAATCAAACTGGTATCATTAGAAAAATTGAAGATACTGGAATATTAGACGATAAATTAAGACAAGATATAGTAGATAAAGCTAGTGAGTTTTTAAATGGCAAGCACTAAGGAAATAAAAGATCGTATCTCAAGTGTAAAGGATACAAGAAAGATCACAAATGCGATGTATTTGATAGCTTCTACTAAGCTTACTAAAGCTAAAAAGGAGCTTAATCAAACACGTCCTTATTTCGATGCGCTTAGAAGTGAAATTAAAAGAATTTTTAGAACATCAAATAATATCGAAAGTCCCTATTTTTATCCCGTAGAAGGTGAGCCAAAAGAAAAGGGTACTTATGGTATTTTAGTTATTACAGCTGATAAGGGCTTAGCTGGTTCTTATAATCAAAATGTTATTAAAGAAGCAGAACATTTAATGGCAAGTTATCATGGTAGTAAGTTGTATGTAGTTGGTGAATATGGTAGACACTACTATCAATCGCGAAATATTCCAATTGAGAAGTCTTTCTTATATACTGCACAAAATCCAACTATGGAAAGAGCTAGAGAAATTGCTGGTATCTTATTAAGTGAATTTGATAATGGTAATTTAAGTAAAATATTTGTTGTATATACTGACTTAGTTAATGCCTTTACAACAAATGCACAATCAATGCGTTTATTACCTTTCCATCGTAGGGAATTTCAATCAACTAAGGAAGAAAAGGCTATTAGTAATCCATTTGGCTTTTATCCAAATGAAGTAGAAGTATTAAATTCGATTATGTTTAGTTACATCTCGGGTTATATCTATGCAGCCTTAGTTGATAGTTTCTGTTGTGAACAAAATGCACGTATGAATGCGATGTCTAGTGCTAATGATAATGCAGAGAAATTATTAGATAACTTATCGCTTCAATATAATACTTTAAGACAAGCTGAGATTACCCAAGAAATAAATGAGGTATCAGCTGGCGCTTTAGCTTTAAGAAAGAAACATAAAAAGGAGGCAAGTAAATGAATATTGGAAAAATAGTAGAAGTATCAAGTTCGGTTGTTGATGTCTATTTTGAAAAGTTGCCTAAAATTAAAAATGCATTAAAAGTCTCAATTGATGACAAAGATTATACTATGGAAGTAGCTGAACATATTGGCGATAACATAGTTAGATGTTTGATGCTTGGAAAAAGTGAGGGTCTTTATAGAGGTCAAGAAGTAGTTGACTTAGAAAGAACTTTATCGGTGCCTGTTGGTAAGTGTACGCTTGGTAGAATGTTTAATGTTTTAGGCCAAACTATCGATGATAAGCCAGAGATTGAAACTGACAACAAGTGGGAAATTTTTAGAGATCCACCCAAGTTTTCTGAGCAGAAACCAATTGGTGAAATACTTGAAACCGGAATTAAGGTAATTGATTTATTAGAACCATATCCAAAGGGTGGTAAGATTGGTTTGTTTGGTGGCGCAGGTGTTGGTAAAACCGTCTTAATTCAAGAATTAATGCATAACATTGCCACTAATAAAGATGGCTACTCTATATTTGCGGGAGTTGGTGAAAGAAGTAGGGAAGGTAATGATTTGTGGCGTGAGATGAAAGAAAGTGGTGTACTTGAAAATACAGCCCTTGTCTTTGGCCAAATGAATGAAGCGCCAGGTGTTAGAATGAGAGTTCCTTTAACAGGCCTTACCATGGCTGAGTATTTTAGAGATGAAGAAAATAAAGATGTATTATTGTTTATTGATAATATCTTCAGATTTGTACAAGCTGGTTCTGAGGTTTCAACGCTTCTTGGTCATATGCCTTCAGCTGTAGGATATCAACCAACATTGGCAAATGAAATGGGACAGTTACAAGAAAGAATCGCTTCTACTAATAAGGGTTCAGTTACATCGGTTCAAGCAGTATATGTTCCAGCTGATGATTTAAGTGATCCTGCTCCTGCAACTACTTTTACCCACTTAGATGCAACTACTGTATTAAGCAGAAAGATTGCTGAACAAGGTATTTATCCTGCAGTTGATCCACTTAATTCTTCAAGTAGAATTCTTGAGGCCGATATTGTAGGTGAATTACATTATAGAGTGGCAAGAACAGTACAAGAAACACTTGAAAAGTATAATGAACTACAAGATATTATTGCGATTTTAGGTATGGATGAATTATCTGAGGAGGATAAGAAGACTGTAAATCGTGCAAGAAAGATTCAAAAATTCTTAGCACAACCTTTCTCGGTTGCAGAAAAGTTTACGGGCATTCAAGGGGTATATGTGCCTTTAAAGGATACAATTGAAGGCTTTAGAGCTATTGTGGATGGTGAGATGGATGAATATCCAGAAAGCTGTTTCTATAATGCGGGTACTATTGAAGATGTTAAACAAAGGGCTAAGAAATGAGAAATACATTTGAAGCCCATATTCTAGCAGCAGATAAAAATTTCTTTGAAGGTGAATTAGAATCATTAATAATTCCTACAAGTTCTGGCCAATATGGAATTATGGCAAAACATCGTAATATGATTTCCGCTATTATTCCTGGTGTTTTAAAATATAAGGAAGCAGGCAAAGACTTTAAGGAAGCAGCTGTTTCTTCAGGACTAATTAAGGTTGAAAACAATGAGGTACTAATTTTAGTTGATTCATGTGAAGCACCTGAGGAAATTGATGAAAATCGGGCAAAAAGAGCTGCAGCTAAGGCGAAAGAGGAACTTTTACAAAAGCGCAGTATGTTAGAATATAAAAACGCAAAGGCAAATCTTGCCAGGGCAATAAATAGATTAAAGGTTAAGAAAAGATCTTAATCTTTTTTTATGCATAAAACAAAAAACTTGAAGAGTTTACAGATTTAGTAGTGTACTCTTCAAGTTTTAACAAATATTTGTTTATTATTTACTTAAAAATGTTTTTTAATTCTTAGTATATTTTGACCATTTTTGTATTCATATGTGATTTCATCCATGCTTTTTTTAACCATATAAATACCAAGGCCTCCAATTTCACGCTCTTGAGCAGATAATGTTATATCAGGATCTTGTGTAGATAGTGGATCATATGGTACACCATTATCAATAAAAGTAATCACAACAGAAATTGGATCTTCTAAGACTTCAATTCTTACGGTTGCAGGTCCAACATCTGGATTATAGGCGTAGTGGGCAATATTGCTGAAGAGTTCATCAATAGCGATATCAATTTGCATTTGAGCTTTTTTTGGACAGTTATATCTTTCCAAGTGTTCATTAACAAAGTTTGTCACAGTATCAATGTTTTCAACAACTGCATCTAAAGATAGTTCTTCCATGCTTACTCTTCTCCTTTTACATTAATCTTTTTCTTAAATTCTAAACATAACATTGTAATATCGTCAAATTGAGGTGCATCACCAACGAATTCATCAATATCTCTTTTTATTGCTGGTAAAAGATTTGTTGGCGATAAATCAATATAGCGATTTAAAGTATTTTCAAGTCTTTCCATACCAAATAGTTCATTATTTGCGTTAGTTGCTTCAGTAACACCATCAGTATATTGGAATATCTTATCACCTTCTAAAAGATTAAGGCATCCAACCTTATAGCGCACTCCCTCCATACCTGCAAGAACAAATCCAGGACGAGTCTTATAAGGTTTATAAGTTTCTCCCTTATGACAAATAAATGGTTGTTCATGTCCTGCGTTTACGAAAGTAAACTCACCAGTAACTAAATCAATTACACCTTGGAAGGCTGTGATAAATAAGCCTTCGCTGTTTGATTCACAAAGTAAATTATTAACACGAGTAAATATATCACCTAAATCAGATGATGGTAAGGTATGATCTTTTATTAATGTCTTACTGATAACCATAAATAATGCGGCTGGAACACCTTTTCCTGAAACATCAGCCATAACAAATGAAAGATGAGTTTCATCAACCATAAAGAAATCATAGAAATCACCACCAACTTCTTTTGCAGGGGTCATAGAGGCAAATATTTCAAATTCTTCACGTTCTGGAAAAGCAGGGAAGATACATGGGAGCATACTTGCTTGAATGTGTGCCGCAATATCTAATTCAGCACCAATACGTTCTTTTTCTGCAGTTATATATGATAGATCATTAATATAATTTTCTAACTCTATAAGCATGAAATTAAAGGAATTTCCAAGTTCTTCAATCTCATCACCAGTTTTAATTTCGATATGTTGTCCTTTAAATTCCTTATTATCAGTGATTTTCTTAGTAAAAGTTGCAAGCTTAGCGATTGGAACAATAATAACTTTTCTAACAAATAACATATAAGCTAAAACAGTTAATAGCACAATCAATAAAGAAATAGCTAGCATTGACATTAAGAAGCTATTTAAGTGTTGACGCACTTGAGACATATCTAAGATATATTGGATTTCGGCAATTGCGTTTCCATTTTCATCTAAAATAGGTGAAACTGCTGAATAGTTATAACCATAACTATTATCTGTAACTAGAGGTTCATCTAAATCTTTGCCACTAGAATAGTATTGCCAGGCGATTTTATAGTTTTCCAAATCCTTTTCATCACTTGCTGCATCAACATAAAGGATGTTAGAACCATATGCAATTTGATTAGCAGGATCATCACCCATTTCTGGAATACAGGTATCGATATAGAAAGTGATACTATCTTCACTTGGAACAGCTAAAGATAAGTAAGTAACATCTCCATCTTTCTTTTGTGTTTCCAACATTTTAAGCACTCTAGCATAAGCTTCGCTTTTTTCGCCATTTTCAGAAATGATGGTTTTAATGTCTTCTATATCTAGCATATCCGCAACACTACGGCTACCGTTTAATACCCTTGTGGCATACATATCTTCTAAATATGTTTTTGAGGTTTGATAGCTAGAAATACTTATAGTAACAGTTAATATAACACCCATTATTCCAAGCGAAATAATAAATTTTGGTAAAAGCTTTAATTTCATTATTTAACCCCCAATCTAAACATTTAGCTTTTATTTAGCAGTACATGTAATTACAGGAACACCAAGAGTAAACTTACAAGAATTAGATAAACAATTTTTAGAAAGTTTATCATAATTTTCTTTTAACCATTTTTTACAATCAAGATAAGTTGTATTTGTTGGATCTTCTTTAAGTAATATTTCAATGTCGCCACTTAAAAATGAACAATAACAAGTAAACATAGCTTCTTTCTTTAAAGTTTCTGAAGGTGAAGCTACTAGTTTTTCTTTTTCTAAGCTTATATTTTTATAACCACATTTTGTTAGTATATCTGGAAG
>CAVBAX010000014.1:0-18400 GCA_963593105.1 Candidatus Methanomethylophilaceae archaeon
AGCCAAGTCCTACTCCACCTGTTTCTTTATTTCTAGATTTATCTACTCTATAGAAGCGATCAAATATATTTTCTTGTTCTTGCCTTGATATACCTATTCCATCATCTTTTATATTAATGTATATTTTTCCATTTTCTTTTTTAGAATATAAATCAATATTTCCATTTGGTTTAGTATATTTAATCGCATTATCTACAAATATTCTAATGAGCTCTTTTATATTGCTTTCATCCGCTTCAATAAAACACTTTTCATTGTGACTACTATAAATATTGCGACTAGTTTCTAGTAATGTACTTTCTTCTATAATTTCTTGAATTAATTCTTGCACATTAATTAGGGATTTCTTTGCGCATACTTTACCTGCATCAATTTTAACAATATACAAAAGTTTGCAAACCAAATTGTTCATATTCTTTGTTTCATTTTTTATTGCTTGAATTGACTTATCTAACGTTTCTTTATCGTCTTTCCCCCAACGATCAAGTAAATTAGCATAACCAGATATTACTGCTATCGGCGTCTTTAATTCATGGGATACATCGGATATAAATTGATTTTGTTTATTAAAGGATATTTCTAGTCTTTCTATCATCTTATCAAATGAATCAGATAATATTTTTAGTTCTAAATCGTCACCTAAATAATTAATTCTTTTATCTAATTTTTCTACACTGATTTCTTGTTCAGCTTGTGTAATTTGAGCTAGAGGCTCTAATATTTTCTTACTTAAAATTGGACTAATAATGATAATCAATAAGCCCCCTATTCCAAAGGCTATAATCGATGTATGTATTAATATTTCAAGAAATTCTTCAACATCATATATTCCTAGTTTTAAATAAAATAATACTCCTACAATTCCAGCACTAAGTGCTAAAGCTAAAATAACAATCAATAGTATTCCATAATACAAACTAAATTTAGTTGTTAAACTATTTCTTTGAAGATACTTATTTTTTATACTAGTTACTTTATTCTTGGATAACATAACCAAATCCTCTTACTGTATTGATTAATTTCTTTTCATAATTATCATCAATCTTACTTCTTAAGTATCTAATAAAAACATCTACGATTTTCGTATCGCCAACAAAATCATAACCCCATACAGATTCAATTATTTTTTCTCTAGAAATAACAATTCCATTATTGCGCATCAGATATTCTAGTAATTCATATTCTTTTTTAGTAAGTTCAATATTTTTATCTGCTCTTGATACTTGTTTTTTCTCTAAATCCAGCTTTAAATCAGCTATTTGAATAGTTTTATCATGTTCGATCTTTTTTGTTTTTCTTCTTAGGATAACTCTAATTCTAGCTAATAACTCTTCTATTTCAAATGGCTTTGTTAGATAATCGTCTGCACCAATATCCAAGCCGCATACTTTATCTGTTATATCTCCTTTAGCCGTGAGCATAATTATAGGGGTATCCTTTTTCATTCTTAATTTTCTACACATTTCCATACCATTCATTATTGGAAGCATGATATCTAAAAGAATAATGTCATACTCTAAATTTAAAGCATTATATAAACCACGCTCTCCATCATAGCAAACATCTACTTCATATCCTTCATGATTTAACTCTAGAGTAATAAAAGAAGCCATTTCTTTTTCATCTTCAACAATTAAAATCTTTGTCATAGCTCACCTCATATTTATACTATTTATTTTCCATGTTTCTTTTGATGAATTCCATACCTAAAATTACACTTCCACCAATAATAAACCATAAAATATCAAATGTATGTAGTGATAAAGGTGATTGAGGAATTTTTAAAGTTGTTGGACCCATCGCTATTGCATAAATTGAACCAATCATAAGCCCTATAATCAAATAAATAGTTTGTGCTCTATATTTTTCTAATGCTTTTTTCACAATTTTGATAATAAGAGCTATACCTGTTAAAACTCCCATACCAAACACAAATAATAATGGTATATAAGAAAAATTAAAGTGTAACGTTTCCTTAATGCTTGTAATAATTGGCACATAAAGTCCAAATATCAATAACAAAGTTGATCCTGATATTCCAGGTAGAATCATTGCTGATATGGCAATCATACCCGCTACAAATACATATAATCCTAAACTAATATTTAAACACGTTATATCAATATTTGAACCACTTCCATTTTGAGGATTCAAATAAGTAATAAGTGTCACAATTGCTATACCAATTAGTGTATAAAACAGATATTTATATTTTCCTTTGATACTTTCCTTTTCTTCTTTAATAATTAATGGAATTGCATAAATTGTAAAACCAATAAATAGTGAGCTAGCTTGATAAATATGTGTGTCAAATACATTAGATAAAATTAGCGATGATATACCCATGCCTATAATCCAACCAATGCCTAACTTAATTAAAAAAATAATCGCATCTTTTTTATCTGATTTTCTTGTTATCAAAGCATTTAAAGAATTTATGAATTGTTCATAAAAACCTAGCACAAAGGCAACTGTACCTCCAGAAACTCCTGGCACACTATCTGCTAAAGCCATTGCAAATCCATGTATTGCTGTTTTAAATTTATCTCTCATAAATTTCTCCCTTCTTTTATGTTACTTATTGTATTTTCTTGAGTTTAACCATTAGTTAAAAAAAGATTAATCGTAGACTAAAAGAAGGTTAAAATTCGGTTAAAAAACCACTTTCTTCAAAAAAATCTTGACCGGTAGTAACTACCGGCTATTACAATCACAGTGTACAAGACATCCTAATGTCAATGTGCGATTTATAAATAAGGAGTGGTTTTACATAAAAAATAGCTTTAACAATAGTGAAAGTGCAGCGCTACTCTCCAAAATAGCAAGACAACTGGAAGGATGACTATCGGTTAAACAGCAATGTTTCTTATTCCAATGTAATGGAATGACTTACCACTTGTAAATTACTAATCAGAAAGGATGAAAACATTATGGAATATGTTACTTTAAACAATGGCATAAAAATGCCTATGGTTGGCTACGGTGTTTTTGAAATTCCACCAGAGCAGACAGCCCAGTGCGTATTCAATGCACTGGAAAGCGGATATCGTCTTATTGACACCGCGCAGGCCTACTACAACGAAAAAGAGGTCGGTGATGGCATTCAAAGAGGCATCCGAGAACTTGGCATTGCCAGAGAGGATATTTTTCTTACTACAAAGGTCTGGGTGACAGAATTTAGCTATGAAAAGACAAGAGCTTCCGTGGAAGAATCCCTTCACAAACTCCAAACAGACTATCTTGATCTAGTGTTAATTCATCAATGTCTATCTGATTATTACAGTGCTTACCGTGCGCTTGAGGATTTGTATAATGAAGGCAAAATCAAAGCCATTGGTGTCTCTAATTTCAGTGGCGAACGTATGGTGGACATTGCAACCTTTAATCGCATTATCCCTGCAGTCAATCAAGTAGAGACACATCTATTCTGGCAACAATATACACTTCATCAATGGATGGAAAAATACAACATCCAGCATGAGGCATGGGGACCACTTGCTCAACACCGACTAAAGGAAGTCATAGAAAACCCTATTGTAATAAAAATTGCAAACACACATAGAAAAACACCGACACAAGTTGCTCTAAGGCATCATGTTCAACGTGGCATTGTAGTAATTCCTAAAAGTACGCATAAGGATCACATGTTGCAAAATCTAAACATTTTTGATTTCGAGCTGACTGCTGATGAAATGGGGCAGCTCAAGACACTAGATGAAAACCATTCTATGTGGGCGGAATATGACGACCCAATGATTGTGCAGTACGCTATGGCGGAAGAATAAAGCTAAGCTCCTGCTTTTTTGAGTCAGGAGCTTGAATACAATCGCTGTTTAATTGATATTTGTGCAAATCGGACCATAATGGTAACTTGTCGTTGCACCGCAACCAATTATCTTTCTATCGCCTATGACGATTTTTTCATATCCAATACGTCTTGCAATCGCCATACAAATCTGAGCGGCTCAGGTTACAATCATTACATCCTTATTCATTTCCATACTTCTATCCTTGTTTTAACCAGCTGGTTTAAATCCACCAAGCATCTTTTTCTGCTCTTCTAACGGCATATTGAAAAATCTCATGTTTCTATCCTTCGCTTTGATTTCTTCCATCTCACGCCATATCAATTCTGGCAACGTCATCACCCACTGCCTCTTGCAGTATCTTTGCAATTCTTTCCGTGTTTCCGTTGGACCAGGAATAAGAAACATTTAAAATTTTTTTATTTTGATTATCTCACCGAAAAGAGCATACACCCTTGATTAAACTCCAGGTCAACTTTTTTCTGTTTTTTAATAAGATAATTTTGAAGGTGACATGGCATTCCTTTAAAAGTCGAGTTTCAGGAGCTTTTTCACATCCTTAAGCCGTGACTAAGGAATTTTGATTTCAGAGTTTCCACCCTTTAAGGCTGTCTGTGGTATCGTCGCCAATTTCGGCAGTGATGCCCTTGATTCTGTTTGAAGCCATCGGTGACTTCTCCTTCCTGAAAAAAATAAAACTTCGCTGAATGTTGCTTGCGATTGCTTGCATTTGCATATTATATGGACCATAATATAGTCAAAGGAGTGTGATATACATGTCAAACACAACAGCAGTTTATGCTCGTATTGATACGGGACTAAAAGAAAACGCTGAAGAAATTCTTTCTCAGCTTGGTATTACGCCATCCAGCGCGATCCAAATGTTGTACAGTCAGATTGTATTAACCAGAGGTCTGCCTCTTAACTTACATCTTCCTTATGCCAAGCCTACAGCCATCGGCGAAATGAGTCGTGCAGAACTTGATGCAGAACTGATGAAGGGCGTGAAATCACTCAAATCTGGAAAAACCTATACAGCAGATGAGGTTGATGCGGAATTGGCTAAGGAATTTGGCATATGAGTGATACCTATTCTGTAATTTATTCTACAGAAGCCAAAAATGACATCAAGGATATTTATTCCTATATTGCTTTTGAACTATTGGTTCCAAGCACTGCCGAAAGTCAGGTGAATAGAATCAGAAAAACCATTCGTTCTCTTGATTTTATGCCATCACGAAATCCTATCGTTGATTGGGAACCGTGGAAAAGCATGGGAATACATAAGATTCCAGTTGACAATTTTGTTGTCTTCTATATGGTAGATTCAACATCTTGGACAGTGACAATTATCAGAATCATTTATAGCGGACGAGATATTCAGCGTATAGCATCTCAAGATAATAATGGCTAACTGCAAGAGGGACAGCTTGAACGCTGTTTTTTTGCATCAAAAGTCATCAAAACACTTATATGTAGCGTTTTCTTTATTTCCCTTGTAACCGTTTGTAAGATTTCTTGCTATCATCTCCCTCATCAATTACTTCCATCTTGGTTTTTTCTACTTTGGGCGTAAAATAATCTCCCGAATTTAGATGATGCTCACATCGTTTTTTAAACCAATATTCAACCGTCATATCCTTGGGGATACCATCTGCATCTAAAAAACGAACAAATGCCTTGATTTCAAACCTTTCTTGCTAATTAATCATGCGCCTTAAACAATACTACTGTCTCACATTGGTGGAAAAACTAAAATTGTACAAAACTATATTAGTGCAACTTATCCAAATGGACATATAGAGACCTTTTTACCCCTTTATCTCCTTTTGAAAAGCCAAAGGCATTAGATAAAATATGTAATGAATATAACCGTGTCATAGGAAAGATGGAAGTAAAACCACTAACTGCTATTCCTATTTTTATACATGACTTTTTATATATATATATATATCCTTTTAATGATGGTGACGACAAAATGAGTCGACTACTAACTACGCTTCTTCTATAAAAAATTTGAAGAGTGCTATTCTCTTATAGAAACAAAGCTTTCTGTACTAGAAATGATTAGACAAACAAGCATAAACAAAATAGGTCGTTTTAATAAGCAAGATATGCGATAACTATGTCCTACACTAAGCGATAGCACAATAGAAAAAGCATTTAGAGATCTTATCTCTTTAGGTGAGCACAAAAGAAAGTATAAGCAAAAATTCTTGTTATTAAAGGATAAAGTAAATCATATTTCTATACCAAATAAAATAGCACCTTGATAAAAGTGCTATCATGCATATACATTTACTTTTTTTCATCAAGCAAGATCACACCTTGTGATGGATTTTGTTTAATTGCTCCTACAATTGGATGAGGCACATACATTTCTTCTAAATAAGCAACATCTTCTTCTGTTAACTTTAACTTTAGTGCTTCTGTTGCATCTGTTAAGTAAGCCGGTTTTGTTGCACCGACAATAGGAGAAGCAACACCTTTTGCCCATTGCCAAGCTAGTGCAATCTGTGACATTTTGCAATCATATTTATCCGCAAGATTTGCAACGCGTTCTATAATACGCATGTCTTGTTCTTCCATCTTGTCATATTTTCCGCAAGCTACCTTATCAGTTTTTCCTCTTAGAGAACTAGATTCCCATGTCCTACGTGCTAAATGTCCCGCAGCTAATGGACTATATGGCATAAGCGAAACATTCATTTGTTTACAAATTGGGATTAGTTCTCTTTCATCCTCACGATAGAGCAAATTATAGTGATTTTCCATGGCAGAGAATTTTGTCCATCCATATTTTTCAGCCACCAGTTGCATATTATAAAATTGGTATCCATACATTGCTGAAGCTCCAAGAGCTCTCACTTTTCCTTCTTTTACAAGTTCATTTAGTGATTCCATCGTTTCTTCTATAGGTGTATCGTAATCAAACCGATGAATTATATATAAATCTAAATAATCTGTTCCTAATCGTTTTAATGTTCCATCAATTTCACGATGAATAGCATTTTTTGATAATCTGCCTTCATTAAAATAGACCTTTGATGCTATCACAACTTTTTCTCTTGAAGTTAAATTTCTTAATGCTTTACCAAGATATTCTTCACTTGTTCCTGCTGAATATACATTTGCTGTATCAAAAAAATTGATTCCCAAATCTAAAGCATGAGCGATGATGTTCTCGCTTTGTTTTTCATCAAGTGTCCAATCATGCATTGTTCCAGCCTTTCCAAAGCTCATACATCCTACGCATATTTTTGAAACGTTAATGTCAGTATTACCAAGTTTTGCATATTCCATAATAAGTTTTCCTTTCCACGTATTGTAGATAACATATAAATTCTTTGTTCTACAAATACATTTTTTCGCTTATTTAAAATTCCTAGTTAACACTCATTTATACAAAGTTCATTTTAATAAGTTGCTTCTTCTGTCGGCCACTTATAGCCAAAATCAGAACGCTTAATTTTACATTTTGGCTCTTTATCTTTCCAGAAAACAATGCCCTCTATACTAGCATTTTCTAAGTAACTCTTTATTCCATCAAAAGAACGTGGAATTTCTATAATATGTTCACCATGTTTAATTAGAATGTCTTTGCTTATCTTATATGGATTATTTTGAAAATGCGGTCCTATAGCTTCATATGTACCATCAACTAAATTTACAGGATTTGAATTTTGATACGCCTCAAAATACCACTTATCTTGCTTATTTGAATCAGAAACTTCAATCCAATGTGGCCAATGCCCTGTGATTGGATCTGGATTTCCACATGGAATTGCACCTATAGGTGGTGTTTTTCCCTGTTTTGCGTCATAACGTCTAAAGAATTTTCCATCAATAATTGCACAACAACTACCATCTACTTTAACAGTAGCTTTTCCTTCGCCATTTAGAACCCATTCCATTCCTGGAGTAACTTCTCTAGTGATACTTTTATTATGTTGTTCATCAAATGTTCTAACAAATAAAGTTGGTATTTTCTTCATATTTTCTTTTTCCTTTCTATCTTTACTTTCCTAAATAATGCATAAAATTCATCCCGCATTCAATTATCCAATAATTTTTCACATTTTTATACTTCTATTCTCTTTGTTCGCTTGGACTTAGATATTTAATTACCTTCGCTGGCACACCTGCAACTACAGCATAATCTGGTACATCTTTTGTAACAACAGCTCCTGCGCCTACAACAGAGTATTCCCCAATGGTAACACCTGGACAAATAGTAACATTCATCCCAATCCATGCATTTTTCTTAATTGTCACTTTCCCATAAGTATAAATCTTATGCCGCTCGTTTAAATCATGATTAATGGTTGCTATTTTTACACCTGGCGCAATCATGCAACCATCTTGAAACTCTATGCCTCCAGATGCGGATAAAATAGCGGAATGATTAATAAATACGCCTTTTCCAAAAGTAACTCTATTTCCAAAATCACAGATAAATGGCGTAAGTATACGAACATCATCAAGTTTTCTTCCAAAAAGTTCTTCTAGATAATTCATATAAGATGGATCATCTGGCATAATGGCATTAGCTTTTGCACAAAGGGTCCTTGAACGCATCATTTCACTTACAGCTTCTTTAAAATACTCCTTAGTACAATCTGTTGGTCCTCCTTGATCCATTAATTGATATACATATCCTTTTTCATAGCTCATATTACAACCACCCTTCTACTACATTTTTTGCATCATCTACACGGTTACCATATATACTGAGTCCTTTGCAAACCTCAGCTGACTTTGCTGTACTTTTTATATCGTTTTCACTCGAAGATAAACCAGAACCTTCGTGTGTACAGAATGGATAAATTTTCTTTCCACTAAAATCAAACATTTCCAGAAATGCATAAACTGCCATGGGCATAGTTCCCCAGTAATTCGGATAGCCTAAATAAATTTCATCATATTGATCTAGATTTTCAAGTATATGAACAAGCTCTGGTCTAGCTTTTGTCTGTAAATCTTTCTTTGCCTGTTCAACACAAGTATTGTAATCAACAGCATATGGAACCTTTTGTTCAATCTTAAAAAGATCTGCACCTGTAATTTCAGCAATCATCTTTGCAATCTTTTCTGTATTCCCTATTTCTATATATTTTCTAGAACCACTGAAATAGTTTTCACCTGCTCTTGAATAAAATGCTACTAATTTTGTCATTTTACCTTCCCCCTTATTCCCAAGTTAGATTCCCTGTTTTTATTGCTTCTTCATATCGCTCAATTTTATAATCTAACCTAGCCAAAGCATCATCATATTTTTTCTTAGCTTCAAGTACCTGTTCTTTAGTCTCTATAAGTAGTGATAATCAGGCAGCTATTGTCTCATCTCCCTGCTTGAAAAGCTTTACATATTCAGCAATGGATTCTATTGATATACCAGCTTCTCTAAGACAGATAGCATTTTTTACCCATTTCAAATTTTCTTCTGTGTAATCTCTACTTCCACCAGAAGTTCTATTTACCTCAGGAATCACTCCAACTCGTTCATAGTAGCGTAATGTGTCGGCAGTAATACCAAACTTTTCGCACACTTCTTTGATTGTCATTTCATAGGCTCCTTTCACGTACAATCATTAATACAACTACAGTTTAAAACTTGGAGTTAACTCCAAGTCAAGATATTTTTAACATTTTATTTTGTACAACTAAAAAAAGAAAATCCACTTGCAGTATCAAATTGTAATACTACAAGTGGATTAGTTTCAAATCTACCTTTTAACGATAGACTCTGAATAAGCCTTTATTTATTATATTAATATCAACACTAGGGTGTTCATTTTCTAGTCATCAATACTACCGTCTCAACATGTGTAGAATATGGGAACATGTCAACAGGATAAGCATCACTAAAATTATATTGATCTTCAAATAGTTTTAAATCTCTCGCAAGTGTTGCGGGATTACATGAAATATATACAATTTTATTGATATTTGTTTCTTTTATTGATTCAATCAAATCATTACTTAAACCTTTTCTTGGAGGATCTACTATTAAAACATCCTTGTCTTTTAAATACTTACCAAGTTTTGCTCTTGCATCATCTAAATAGAAAGTAGCGTTATTGATATTATTTAGTTTTGCATTATCTTTGGCATTATCTACAGCTTCTTTTACTATTTCAACACCAGTAACTTCTTTACAATGCTTAGACATAAATAAAGAAATAGTGCCAATGCCCGAGAATAAATCTAATAATCTAGTATCCTTATTAACATCAGCTAAATCTTTAGCTTTGTTATAAAGCTTAATCATTTGGCTATAGTTAACTTGATAAAAAGACTTAAAGGATATTTTAAACTTTAATCCCTCAAATTCATCAATGATATAATCATCGCCATATAAAACAAGTTCTTTGTCACCTAATATTACATTATCATTACGCGTATTTAAATTTAAAATGATCGATTTTATTTCTTTATACTTATATGTAATAGCTTTAACTACTTCGTTTAAATTAGGCACATTTAAATCTTTCACAATAAAGCCCAACATCACTTCATTTGTACCAATGGCATGTTTAATTAAAATATGTCTAAAATAAGTATCAATCTTATATTTTAAAAGTAACTCTTTAACATCATTTAAAATATTGTTTTCTAAATCAGTTTGAACATAACACTTATCAAATTCAACAATATCATTAGAAAACTTACGATAAAAACCAAACTTATGATCTCTTACAGGCACTTGCACCTTATTACGATAGCCAATATGATTATCACAAGCTAAAATATCATTTACCTTTATATCAACTTTAGCATTCTTAAAAGTGGATTCAAGAATCTTCTTTTTTAATTCTAATTGGTAAGGATAATCAATATACCTAAAGTCACACCCTCCACACTTATAAGATATAGGACAATCAGGACTATAGCGATGCTTACTTTTAACAATTAATTTATCAATAATGCCATAAGCCATGTTCTTCTTATCTGCGATAATTTTTACATCAGCTACTTCACCAGGAATCATTTCCTTGACAAAAACAACCAATCCATCTTTTTTACAGACACCCTGGCCATCTACTGTTATATCAATACATTCAAGTCTTATAATATCGTTTTTCATAAAAAACAAAGCCTCATAAATATGAGGCCTAAATAATTATTCTTCAGTTGTATCCTCTGTAGTAGTATCCTCTGTTGAAGGAGTATTTTCACCTCTTAAATCTTTCGCAAGATCTTCATCAACTGGCGAAGAAACACATTGAATAGAATAAGCTGTCATCTTAGAATTCTTAGTCAAAATATAATAAATGTTGCCATCATTTGTATTATTATAGACATTAATCGCTAAGTCATACATCTTTTTAGAATCAGTTGCAGTAAAATATGTTGAAACTGGAAGTTCCTTATTTACTAGATTATATACTTCAACAACAAGCTCTTGAATTTCTGAATCGCTTAATGAATCAACAGTATCAACATTAACACGATATTGAGCTGAAGTTAATTCAATTGAACACTTTTCAACTCCACTTAGTGCTTTAATACTAGACTCTAAATTAGAAGTTGCTGAACTAGAAATAGAAGGATTTAAATCATTATTGAAACGATTGCCAACAACTGGCTTACCTGTTTCAAGAGCAGCTGATAATAATATACCACCAAAAATCAAACAAGGAATAAGAATGATTATTATACCAACCAAAAGTACAATGCCACCCTTAGACATCTTCTTTTTCTTTTTGATTTGTTTTTGTTTTGTATTTACTTTTTCCATAGACTATATTTTATCTTTTAGATAACTCCTTAGTCAACATATCACTAGCCATCTTCGGATTAGCTTGGCCCTTTGACTTTTTCATAACCTGGCCTACCATAAAGCCTAATGCTCTATCCTTGCCATTTTTAAAGTCTATTATTGATTGAGGATTTTCATCTAATACTTCTGTTACAATCTTTAAGATTTCATCTTCATTAGAAACTTGTTTAATACCCTTTTGTTCAATAATCTCTTTAGCAGACTTACCGGTATTAAACATTTCTTCTAATACTTCTTTTCCTTGTTTTGAAGAAATCTCTTTATTATCTAAGATATTAGATAAAATAGCTAAATTCTCACTTGTAACAGGACTACTTGTAATATCTTTTCCATTTTTAGTTAATAAACCCATAAGCTCACTTGTTAATAAGTTACATAAACTCTTTGGATTTTTTGCATACTTCATCGCATCATCAAAGTAATATGCAAGATACTTATTAGCTAAAATGATAGAAGCATCATATTCGGATAACTTATATTCTTCTAAATAACGCTTGTGCTTAACATCTGGAAGTTCTTTCATATTTGAAAGTACTTCATCCATCATCTCTTTAGAAATTCTAATAGGTGGAATATTTGGCTCAGGGAAATACTTATAATCAACTGTTCCCTCTTTTTTACGCATTGAAACAGTAGTCATACTCTTTTCATCGAAACGTCTTGTTTCTTGTATAACCTTACCACCAGACTCTAATACTTCAGCTTGTCTTTTGGTTTCATAGTCAATTGCGTCCTTGACATTAGAGATACTATTTAAGTTTTTAATTTCTACCTTAGTACCAAAAACATTAGAACCCTTAGGCATAATTGAGACATTGACATCACATCTCATTTCGCCCTCTTCCATCTTAGCTTCTGAAATACCAAGATACTCAAAAGTTTGTCTTAGTTTTTCAACATACAATTGTGCTTCCTTACCGCTTTTAATATCAGGTTCAGAAACAATTTCACATAACGGAACACCACTTCTGTTATAGTCGATTAAAGTAACTTCATTTAAATGGAATTGTTTAGCAGTATCCTCTTCCATATGACATCTATTGATTCTAATGCGCTTATATTCACCATCTAAATAAATATCGATATACCCATTAGAACCAATTGGATGAAATTGTTGAGTAATTTGAAAGCCCTTTGGTAAGTCAGAATAATAATAATTTTTACGATCAAACTTAACTAATGTATCAATATTCATATGTAAGGCACTACATAATGCGATTGCCTTTTTAACAGCTTCTTTATTTAAACAAGGCAAAATACCTGGAAAAGCCATATCAACTTCATTAGTGCAAGTATTGGCCTCTTGTTTAAATTTATAAGGAGCACCAGAAAACATCTTAGTTTTAGTATTTAATTCCAAGTGAATTTCAATGCCGACAACTACATCATATTCCATTAGAAATCCTCCTTTGTCATACCAGCTAAACCAGTTCTATTTTCAATTGCCTTAGAAACATTAAACATTGTAACTTCACAAAACGGATTAGCACTAACATTTACACCTACTGGCATACCATCAACCTTACCCATAGGTAAAGTTAAAGAAGGTAGACCTGCAAAATTGCCAATTACCATATGATTATCCGCAACTAAATATTCTTCTGAAAGCTCATCAGTGCTTGTACCCTTGATATCAGGGGCAACAGATGGGGCAGCAGGAGCGATAAGTACATCGGCTTCTTTTAATTCTTTCATTACCTCATCAACAATTAATCTTCTAATTTTTTGAGCTTTTCTTAAGATTCTTTCTTGGTTTTCTTCAAATAATGCATATGAACCAATAATAAATCTTTTCTTAATCCAAGGACCAAAACCTTCAGTTCTTGAATTAACCATGATTTCTTCCATTGTCTTACCATCGCCACGTCTACCAAAGTTAATACCATCAAGATTAGAATGATTAGCTGTAGCTTCAGCATTGGCAATAATATAGTAAGTAGGAAGAATTGCACGCATTAGCTTTTCATCAAAGTATACTTCTTTAACAATAGCACCATCTTCTTTTAGACCTTCTACAACTTTATTAAATAATTCTTTTACTTCTGTATTAGAAATCGCATCTACAACATTTTTAAAGACAAGAACCTTTTTACCTTTTACATCGCCATTTAACAAAGAAAAGTAACTAGGTACTTCTTTATAGCTACTTGTCATATCTTTATCATCTCTTCCAGCAAGTACTTCAAGAAGCTTTGTAGCATCATCAATACAAGTTGTAAAATAACCAACATGATCTAAACTACTAGCGTAAGGAATAATACCATATCTAGAAATTCTGCCATAAGTTGGTTTAACACCAACAACACCACAATATGAAGCAGGTTTTCTAATAGAGTCACCAGTATCAGAACCAATAGCACAACTTACAACACCTGAAGCAACAAGCGCAGCACTGCCTCCAGATGAGCCACCTGATATCTTATCTAGGTTGTATGGGTTTTTAACAGGACCTGTTAAAGCAGTCAAGTTAGTGCCACCCATCGCAAGTTCATCCATACTTGCTTTACACACTGTCACAAAACCATTTGCCTCTAATTTATCAATAATAGTCGCATTATAAACAGGAACATAATTATCTAAAATTCTACAAGAAGCTGTAGTTTTAATCCCCTTAGTAGAAACATTATCCTTAATCGCAATAGCGATACCTTCGCTTTTTGGCTTTACAAAGGTTACAACACAATTAAGTTTTTCATTAACAGCTTGTAACTTATTATAAGAATCTAAAGCACTACATACATTATCAAATCTCATTATTTAAGCACCCTTGGAACTACAATATGTCCAGAAATCGCTTTTGGCGCATTAGCCAAAGCATCTTTTTGTGATAAGACATTTGTAACCTCATCCTCTCTAAAATAATTAGTTTCATTTTCAAATGGATAAATCATCTCCTCTACACCTTCTGTATCAATGCCATCAAAAAAACTTAACATCTTTTCTAATGTATCAAAATCAGATGCGATATCAAGGGCTTCTTCATCACTTACATCAAACATCAATTTGTTAGCTAAAACCTTAATTTCTTCTTTTTTCATACCCACCAATTATAGCATGTTTCTAAACTCTTCTTCGCTTATTGTTGCTACACCTAGCTCATTAGCCTTAGCAAGCTTAGAACCTGCATTTTCTCCATAGATAACATAGTCTGTCTTCTTTGAAACACTACTAGCACAATGTGCACCTAAATTTTCTAATAACTCCTCTGCTTGTTTTCTGGTATAAATGGTTAAAGTACCAGTCAAAACAACTGTCTTATCCTTAAACAGACTATTAGATTCAACCGAATTATCAATATAATTCATATTTAAACCAAATATTTTCAACTCATTAATAATACGTTTATTATTTTCATCATTAAAATAATCAACAATACCTTCAGCTGTAATTGGACCAATATCCTTAATATTGCTTAAATCCTCAACCGTAGCATTCATTAGATTATCCATGGTCTTAAAGTTACTTGCAAGTATCTTAGCAGCCTTTTCGCCAACTTGTCTAATGCCTAAGCCAAATAATAATTTTTCTAATGAATTCTTCTTTGAATTTTCTATAGCTTCAATTAAATTTTCATAAGACTTAAGACCAAACTTATCAATATTTAAAATAATGTCTTTTTTATTAAATAAAGTATAAATATCCTCAAAGCTACTTAAAATGCCATGCTTATAGAAAGTCTCTACCTTCTTTTCACCAAGTCCATCAATATTCATTGCATCCCTACTGGCAAAATGTGCTATACCAAAAACAAGCCTTGCCGAACAATCAGAATTTATGCAAAAATGAGCTGCCTCATCTTCAAAACGATATAGTTTGCCACCACACACTGGACAAGTATCAGGAAATACATAAGGTACTTGGCTACCATCTCTATTTTCTTTAACACATCTTACGACCTCAGGAATAATATCTCCAGCTTTTCTTACAATGATCGTATCATTTACTCTAATATCTTTTTCTTTGATATAGTCCTCATTATGTAAAGTTGCATAGCCAATCGTTGTACCTGCACATTTTACTGGCGAAAACTTAGCATTTGGAGTACATTTGCCAGTTCTGCCAACAGTAATAAAGATATCTTCTACCTTAGTTCTAACCTCTTGCGCTGGAAATTTATAGGCAATAGCCCACTTTGGAACACGTGATGTAAAACCTAATTCCTTTTGAATCTTATAGTCATTAACTTTAATTACCATGCCATCAATTTCATAAGGAATTTCTTCTCTAATCTTAGCTGTTTCTTCAATTCTGTCAATCACTTCCTCAATTGAACTACATAACCTCATCGTATCATTTACTCTAAAGCCAAGATGTTTTGCATACATTAAAGACTCATAGTGACTGTTTGCGTTTATATCATCTGGCACATGGTACCAAAAACCATTTAAACCTCTTGAAGCAGCAACACTAGAATCAAGTTGTCTAATAGAACCAGCAGCCGCATTACGTGGATTGGCAAATTCTTCTTCACCAGCATCTCTTCTTTTAGCATTTAGTTTATAAAAGGCATCCTTAGGCATATAGACTTCACCTCTTATATCATAGTGATATTTATAATTAATCTTTAAAGGAATAGATTTAATAGTTTTAACATTATTTGTCACATCTTCACCAACTAAACCATCACCTCTAGTTACTGCTTGTTTTAAAAGACCATCTTCATAAATTAAAGACATAGCTAAACCATCGATCTTATATTCAACACAATATTCAACATTTGGATAAATATCCGTTATTTTTTTAGACCATTGTCTTAGCTCATCATATGAGAAAACATCACCTAAAGATAACATTGGCTTATTATGAGTAACCTTATTAAACGAATCAATTACTGAATAACCAACTTTACTTGTAGGACTTGCTGGATCATACCATTCAGGATGCTTGGCTTCTAAATCTTCAAGTTGTCTAAATAGCATATCATATTCACTATCTAAAATAGTTGGTTTATCTAATACATGATATTCATAATTATATTTAGTAATTAATTCTCTTAATTCTTCTAATCTTTCTTTTTCATTCATACACAAACTCCATCTTTACCATTATATTAAAAAAGTTCTACATGAGACTTATAGAACTTTAATCAAAGCATTTTTAAGTTTATTTATATCTATTGGCTTAGCAACATGGTCATTCATACCACATTCTCTACATTTAGCCACATCTTCCGCAAAGGCATTGGCACTCATCGCAATAATCGGAATATTGTTATCTATTGTTCTAATTATAGTGGTCGCCTTATAACCATCCATTATTGGCATATGAATATCCATTAAGATGACATCATATCTGTTCATCTTAACCATATCAACCGCTTCTTTACCATTGCTAGCATGATCTCTAATAGTTTTAAAATCTTCTAATATTGAATCAACTATTTCATAATTTAATTCATTATCTTCAACAATTAATATTCTTTTGCCAACCAAAATATCAACATTATTAGATATTGAATCAGTTGAAGTAATATTTTCAGCATAATTAAAAGTTAGTTTTACATTAAAGGTAGTACCCTTATTTATTTCACTTTCACAACTTATTTCGCCATTTAAAACATCAACGATCTTTTTAACAATCGTAAGTCCAAGTCCTGATCCAGAAACCTTAGAACTACGCGAGTCAGAAGCTCTAGTAAATGATTCAAACATATTCTTTTGAAAGTCTTTGGACATACCTATACCATTATCTTTTACTATAAAATCTAATTGGCATTTATCATTTACTTTTGAAGCTTTTAGACTATAGTAAACATCGCCTCCATTTAAAGTATACTTAACCGCATTAGATAATAAATTGATATAGATTTGATTAACTCTAGTTTCATCACACATCACATAAACATCATCTAAATCAATAAAATCATGGCTTATCTTAATAACCTTTTCTTTACCATAGGCTTGAATCAAAATATCCAATTGTTCACCAAACTGTTTAAGATTAACCACATCTTCATTGATTACAAGTTTGCCAGATTCAATACGATTGATATCCAAAATATCATTAATAAGCGTCATAAGTTGTTTTGATGCAGACAAAGATTTATCTAAATAAAGCTTAACCATGTCAGGATTATTCACATTTTTATAGGCTAAATCATTCATACCCATAACAACATTCATTGGCGTTCTTATATCATGAGACATAACCGATAAAAACTCAGTTTTGGCAAGTGATGCTTTATTAGCTTCAACATAAGCCTTTTTAAGACGTTTATTGATTAAACTTAAATAAATACCATCAATAATCATCAATATTATTACTACAAGTATCGCAAAAAAAGTAATATACCAAACATTGATATCATCTTTTAATTCAGTAATTTCAATACAACCAATAATATATAAATCAGGATTATCTTCAAAAGCTGAATAATACCATAAAGTATCATGGCCTAAACTATTTTTATAATTCAATGTACCAGACCTATTAGCATTTAATTTAGTTTTTATATCTTCATATACATCAGCATAATTCTCATTATAATTAGCGATCCCATCAATAAAAGTCTCACCCTTCATTGAATTGGGTTTGATTACATATTCACCAGAGTTTATTATTAAACCAACTTCACCATTTGAAAAATCACTAGATAAATACCAAGTATTTGAAATATCACCTAAAGGAATAACTCTTAATAAAAGATAATCCCTATTATCAAGCCTTATTCTTCTGCCTAGTGATACACCAAATGTTTCAAATTCTTTGATATAGTACTTTCCTAAAACAATAGAAGAATCACTATCATTATCTATCATCTTTTTTATAGTTCTTTTAAAGTCACTAGAATAATCAATATAAGTTTTATAAG
>CAVBAX010000015.1:0-17606 GCA_963593105.1 Candidatus Methanomethylophilaceae archaeon
TTCCTCTTCTATGATAGAATCATTTTCTTCTAAAGTGGCAGGAGCATCTTCAACTTCAATATTTGAAACATTAGATTCTTCATTTACTGTTTCAGATACTTCTTCATTATCTAAACCAAATAAATCAGAGAAATCAAAATTAACCTCACTTAATTGTGAAAGTTCACTTTCATAAACTTCCTCTATAGGATTTTCTTCCTTGATTTCACTTACTTCTTCTGCATCAGTATTTTCATCATTAGGCTTTTCTTGAACTTCTTCATTTTCCTCTTCTATGATAGAATCATTTACTTCTAAAGTAGCAGGAGCATCTTCATCTTCAATATTTGAATCTGTTGATTCTTCTTTTGTCAATTCTATACTTGAAGCTTCATTTGCTACAGGTTGCTCATCTAAAACACCAAAATCAGAGAAATCAAGATCAGCTTTTATCTCACTTTCTTGGACTTCTTCTATAGGATTTTCATCAGAAACTTCTTGCGTAGCTTCAACAGACTCATTATCTACAGGATTAACTTCCTCATCGAAGTCAATATCATCACTAGTTTCTTCTTTAGCTTCTATTTCATCATCAAAGCGAATATTATCAATTGAATTCTTTGCTTCTTCAAATAAAGGAACATCATCACCAAAATTAGCTTGATCAGGTTCTTCTTTTAAATCATCAGAAGAAACACCAAACTCATCAAAATCAAATAAGCCAAGTTTTTCTAAATCTAATTCAATATCAGCTAGACCAGCCTCTATATCAAATTCTGTCTTTGCAGGAGCTTCTTCGCCTTCAGAAACTAAATCACTTATTGTTTCCTCAAATGTTGAATTTTCATTTTCTTCTTTTGATTCATCAAGTTTTTCAATTACAGGTTCTTCTTGAATTTCGATTGTTTCTTCTTTAACAGGAGTTAAAAAACCTAAATCCTCATTTGTTTCTTGAGTTTCATTATTTTCAATTATATTAGGTTCTTCTTCAATCACTTGAGATTTTTCTATAACCTCATTTGTCTCTTCGATAGGGTTTAAATCATTTGTTTCTGTAGTTTCAACAACACTTAAATCTTCATTAGATTCTTCTGTTATAGTTTGAACACCATCAACCAAAGTTTCTTGTTCATTAACGTCATTATATTCTTCAACAAGATTTAAATTGTTTATTTCTTCAACAATAGATTCTTCTTTTATAGGTTCTTGCTCTATAACTTCAGACTCTTCAACAGGACTTAGATACAAATCCTCAACCACTGGTTCTTCTTTAATAAGTTCAGCAGTTTCTTCAACAAGTGGTTCATCCTTTATATATTCAAAACCAGGATTTACTAGATTAGCTGTAATATTAAAAATATTAGTATCAGTATCAGTATCACTAATTCCTACATCTAAGTTATCATCAAGATTATCAACGTTTTGTTTAACTATACTATCAATAGCTTTGTTTATATCATCAAAATCGAAATCTTTTAGAAAATTATTTTCTAATTCTTCGCTTGTTTTTTCCTCAACTTGTGGCTTAACTTCATCTAGAACAGCTTCTTCTACCTCTTGAAAAGAAGGGATTGGATCAACATTTAAATTGAAATCTTCTTTCTTGGTTTGCGTTTCTTTATTAAAAGCCGTTTCTAAAGAATTTAATTTATCTTGAAATCTATTTAAATCATTATTTTCATGCGATTGTTCACTACTGTTAGCTAATTCTTCTCTTAATGCTGCAAATTTTTGTGTTCGTGTAAGTCTAGCCATAATAAAAACCTCCGAGTTCTTCGCTATTAAATTATAGCAAACAACTATATCTAACGCAATTTTAAGGGCTTTTTTTGCGATATAATATATCCATGATTGAAAAATTATCTGAATCAATTAGAAAAGCTAATAAAATTGTATTCTTTTCAGGCGCTGGCATGTCTACTGATTCTGGCATCCCTGATTTTAGATCTGAAACTGGTCTTTATAGAAACAATAAGCATGCTGAAGAAATCATTTCTCATTCTTACTTTATGTCTAATACTAAAGAATTTTATGATTTCTATAAAGAAAAGATGATATTTGAAAATGCATTGCCTAACTTTGGCCACAAATTTATTGCATCTTTACAAGATAAAAAAGATATAACAGTCATAACTCAAAACATTGATGGGCTTCACCAAAAAGCAGGCAGTAAAAAAGTATTAGAGCTACATGGTTCAATACATCGTAACTATTGTATGAAATGTCATAAGTTCTATTGCCTAGCAGATATCTTATCTAAAGGTGATGTACCATATTGTGAATGTGGTGGTTTAATAAAACCAGATGTTGTTTTATATGAAGAAGCTCTAGATGCTAAAACCATAAATGATTCAATTGACGCTATCGCGCATAGTGAACTTATGGTAATACTTGGAACTTCTTTAAATGTTTACCCTGCTGCAGGTCTTATCAAATACTTTAGAGGTAATACGCTTGCCATAATAAACAAAACACCAACTAGTTCTGATAGTTTTTGCGATATTGTCATACACGATTCAATAAGCGAAACTTTTAAGAAAATAAATTTATAATTAAATTAAGGAGAAACAAATGAAAAAAACATTAGTAATTTTAGCAGCTGGCATGGGCTCAAGATATGGAGGCCTTAAACAAGTTGACACATTAGGATCAAATGGTGAATCAATTATTGACTTTACTATCTATGACGCAATTAAAGCCGGTTTTGAAAAACTTGTTCTTATTATAAGAAAAGAACATGAAGAAATCTTTGAAGAACATATCGTAAAAAAGATTAGACCATTTATTGAAGTAGCTTATGCCTACCAAGATATAAATGATATTCCTGAAGGAATAGTTGTACCAGAAGAAAGAAAGAAACCATGGGGAACAACTCATGCCCTACTTGCATGTAGACATATTCTAAAAGATGAACCATTTGTAATATGTAACGCAGATGATTTCTATGGTCGTGATGCTTTCTTAAAAGTAGCTAAGTTCTTTGATGAAAACACAAGTGATGATGATTATTGTATGGTTGGCTACAAGGTAGAAAACACTTTATCTGATAACGGCACTGTTACTCGTGGTGTATGCAAAAAGGATGAAAATAATGATTTAACTGCCATCAAAGAAGTTATGAATATCAAATGGAACGATAACCATGATGGTGTTGAATATGAACAAGATGGTAAATACCTACCAATGGAAATGGGAACTCCAGTTTCAATGAACTTCTGGGGCTTTAAACCATCTATCATTTCTAAGTTTGAAGAAATCTTCAAAAATGAAATTGGCGAAGGCATTAAAAACAATCCACTTAAATATGAAGCATTACTTCCAAACCATGTAGGTGTTCTAATTAATAATAAGGATGCAAACGTAAAAGTATTGACATCTAATGATTCTTGGTTTGGTGTAACTTATCAAGCTGATAAACCATCAGTTGTTTCAAAACTACAAAGTTTTAAAGACAATGGAACTTATCCATTTGATCTATGGAAGAAAGACTAGTCAGAATCATCTGACTTTTCTTTTAATCTATATTTAGCACTTAATTATTACTCTTGCTAGCACTTTCATGTTGACTCTGCTAAAAATAGTGTTACTATATAGTTGTACCAAGAGTACAAGGAGGAAAATTATATGAAATATATGCCTAGAAGAAGATTTGATTTAATTGATGATATGTTTGATGGTTTCTTCCCAAGTGAGTTAAGTCACCAAGGATTTGATTCTATTATGAAAACAGATATCCATGAAAAAGATGGTTATTATACTTTAGATATCGAAGTACCAGGATACAACAAAGAAGAAGTATCTATGGAACTTAGCAATGGTTATCTAACAATCAAAGCCGTACACAATGACAATGATGAACAAAAAGACAGTAAGGGAAATCTAATTAGAAGTGAAAGAAGATTTGGATCTTGCTCAAGAAGCTTCTATGTTGGAGAAAATATTAAAGCTAGCGATGTAAAAGCTAAATTTGAAAACGGCTTATTAATCGTTACTGTTCCAAGTGCTGAACAAAAACAAATCGAATCTACAGAAACTATTTGTATCGAATAAATCAAGTATCGCCAAGAAATTGGCGATTTTTTTATGTTTACATCTATAATTATCTTATGGACAAATTAGCGTTTTATAAAAAACAAGAAAAACTATCAACTTATGCCTTTATATATGAACTACCTAAGTTGATATTTTTTATTATCTCTTTAATTAAAACAGGCTCAACACTTGTGCTACTTGAAATAATACATTGTATAGGTGATGCGATAAATTCGCTAATTACTTTTTCTTTATGTAAAATTCTTAGAAAAAACAAAAGAAATCTAGAAACAATCAAACAAGAAAAAATTGAAATAATTATTGGCATAGTTTGTGATCTTATGATTATAATTGGCCTATCATCATTTATCTATTTGTCTTTACATAAACTACATGGTAATACAATAAGCCACGATTTAAATCTAGTAATTGTAGTTACTGTTATATCAATATTTATTGATATCTTCTTTTTAATTAAACAAAAAGATTTAAAGATTAAATCAAATAATATCTTAGCTAAAGTAGAACTATCAACCGCAATCGAAGATATTATCTTTGATGTAATAGAACTAATATCTTTAATAATAGCCGAAACAAAACTCGCCTATATGACACCAATTTTATGCATCATTATTGCCCTATATGCAATAATTGAAAGCCTAGAAAGAATTAGAGAACAATATCTTTTAGTTAAAAATATTTAACAATATTCCTTTATATAGTCTGCAAAATATGGCAAAGACAAAGAAATGTAGCCTTGTTTTGCGTATATGATGCCTCTTTTTAATAAACGATCTCTATAAACTGAATAATTTGAAGCCTTATCGCCCATAAGTTTTAAAATTTCTTCGCGTTTATATTCTTCCTTATTAATCAATAGTTTCGCAAGCATCTTATCACATTCACTCATTTCTTCCCATATCTTTTCATAAGAATAAGCAAATAATTCAGTTTTTAATAAAGGGACAATATCATCTAGACCTTCATCTTTCTTTTTCTTAAAATAAAGAACACCTAATTCTTGAAAAGCATAAGCATAACCCTTAGTAATATTAGCCATTTGACGTGCTAATGCACTATCAACATTAAGCTTACTTTTATACATTTCAGCCATTCTTATTGAATTGAGTGGTTCGGTTTTAATTGTTGTGGCCCTTCTAAAAAAAGTAAGATTTTTAACATTACTTAATTCTTGAATATTTTCATAAAGACCTGTACATACAAAATATACAGGATAGCCAGCACGTAACCATTTTCCATATTCTGAGGCAAACATCACAGTTTCATCTGACT
Organism: Candidatus Methanomethylophilaceae archaeon; assembly: GCA_963593105.1. Classification (GTDB taxonomy): domain Bacteria; phylum Bacillota_I; class Bacilli_A; order Erysipelotrichales; family Erysipelotrichaceae; genus Colivicinus. Next base: position 5,305 of record CAVBAX010000015.1, read on the forward strand.
TATAGATTTCATCCATACCAATCAAAATCTTTATTCCTTTTTCTTTTGCGGACTTGAGCATTTCTTCAATTTCAGCACCCACATCAAATAATTTATTTTCTTTTTCTGTATTTAAACCAATACCAGCACCACTGCCAAGTATTGAAGCTGAAATATTGATTCCAGTTGCCTTTGTTTTCTTACCACCAAGGCCAGCTTTATCTAACATCGCCGCAATTTGGCCTAGTGTATCTCTTGTAGGATTAATATCAAGGACAATCCACTTCTTATATGTATCACTATTTTCTCTTAATTCTTCTTCTATTTTTGCAAGTATCACTGTTTTACCAGAACCTCTTACACCAGTTATTTTATAAACCGATTCAGATGGTCTATCATAAATAAAATTTTCTAGAATTTCTTCAGTCTTTTCAGTATGTATATAAGTATATTCAGGAGTTTTAGAAAAAGTTGTAGTAAAAGGATTTTGCATAATAACCTCCGCTTTGATAGTTTTATTTTATACCCTTTTATACTTTTTTATACTTTTTTATTATTTTTATACCTTTTTATACTTTTTTATTATTTTTATACTTTTTAAAAATTTTTACAAAGTATAATTTTTATTTAGCTAATAATTTATAGATTAAGCATAGTAACAATCAAATATGACTGTTACTATGCTATTTCTTATTATTTATATTAATCTATAATAGTTCTTTAGGAATTGAAGAAAGTACTAGACTTTAATTTATAGATACTAATCAATTTGCTTTGCAAGAACCACAATTCTTTTATTATCATCTCTTGTATCACAAGTAACTAATGTCATTAATTTATCTTCTACATCAACACTTACTCCTGTTTTATATAAACCACGATTAATTGAATCTGATATAAATGTATTAAAAGAATTATTCAAATCCCAACTAGATTGTGCAAATTCTAATGAATCATCTAGATTATTTAAATCAACATTTAATATCGCAAATATTTGACATGTTCTTGTTTTAGATTCTGTAATAAATTTAAACGTATCATGGCTTTGATAGTAAGTTTGATCTGTATAATTCATAAGTGGCGTAAATAAGATATTACTCCATTTACTAGAATGACCATAAATTACTACATTTTTTGAATCGATATTTCCATCAGCTGACACAAATATCAAAAAAATAACTTTATGTCTAGTAATTTGACCATAGTCCTTATAAGACAATAAGTATTTTTATCCATACAAAAAGGTAGCATCGCTACCCTAATTGTTTATAGATTGTTACCATTAGACTCAATTACTTGCTTATACCAATTAAATGAATCTTTTTTAACTCTGCTTAAATCACCACTTCCATCTACTTGTTTATTAACATAGATTGTTCCATATCTTTTCTTAATTTCACCAGTTGAAGCACTAATTAAATCAATAATACCCCAGAATGTACAACCAAGAAGTGGTAAACCATCTTCATTTATTACCGCATCCATAGCCTTAATATGTTCTCTCATATATTCAATACGATATTCATCATGAACTTCACCATTTTCTAAAGTATCATTTGCACCTAAACCATTTTCTACAATAAATAATGGCTTTTGATACCTATCATACAAAACATTACAAGTGATTCTAAGACCTAATGGATCAATTTGCCAGCCCCATTCAGAAGCCTTTAAATATGGATTTACAACAGAAGCAAATACTGCATTTCCCCTAGCATGATTCTTACAAATTTCTGGATCTGAAGATACACATCTTGAAGAATAATAAGAATAAGAAATAAAATCTACAGTCCCTTGGGCTAACAACTTCTTATCTTCTTCAGTAATATCAATATGTACATTAGCCTTTTCCATACGCTTAATTGCCCAAACAGGATATGCACCACGAGCTTGTACATCAATAAAGAAATAATTGTCTCTATCACACTCTAAGCCCTTATGCACATCTAAAGGATTACAAGAATAAGGATAGAATTGGCCAGCTGCCAACATACAACCAACCATGGCATTTGGCATCATTTCATGAGCTAGTTTAACTGCCTTAGCACTTGCAAGTAGTTCATGATGAGCTGCTGTATATAATACTTGATTTTTATCTTCGCCTTCTTCAAAGACAATGCCAGCACCCATATAAGGCAAATGAAGCAACATATTAATTTCATTAAATGTTAGCCAATACTTAACCTTGCCATTAAGTCTTTTGAATAATGCCTTACATAATTTCATAAAGGCATCAATCATTCTTCTATCTTTCCAACCACCATATTTCTTAATTAAAGCGATAGGTGCATCGAAATGACAAATAGTAATTAATGGTTCAATGCCATATTTTAAACATTCATCAACGATATTTTCATAAAACTTTAAACCTAATTCATTAGGTGTATCATCATCACCATTTGGTAAAATTCTTGTCCAGGCAATAGAGAAACGATAACACTTCATTCCCATTTCAGCGAATAATTTAATATCTTCTTTATAATGATGATACATATCAATGGCATCATGTGCTGGATAAAAATGCTTATCATCACATTCCAACATTATCATTTGTCCAGACATTACTGCTCTTCTATCTTCACCATAAGGGATAGTATCAACATTAGCTAGGCCTCTACCATCTTCATTATATGCACCTTCACATTGGTTAGCGGCAGTAGCTCCACCCCATAAAAACTCTTTTGGAAAACTCATTTTCTTTACACCTCTTTATTTATGTTTTAATTTTAAAAGAATAGCCTAATAACTTCAATACATAAAAAAACTTTACAATCGCTTACACTACCACTAAAATATAACTATAGTTTTTTATGAAAATTAGTGATAGATTTAACTAATTTAACTAATTTTCGTCAATAGGGGGTATAAATGGACTTTAAAGAACTAGCTACCACTATCCTTGAAAACGTTGGTGGTAAAGAAAACGTTAAGTCAGTTGTACATTGTGCAACTAGACTTAGATTCACACTTGTTGACTCATCTATTGCCAACACACAAGTACTTTCAAAGACAAAAGGTGTACTAAAAGTTGTTGACGCTGGTGGTCAATACCAAATCGTAATTGGACCAGATGTTGCACAAGTTTATCAAGAAGTTGTCACACTAGGCGGTTTTGAAGCTAAGGCTGCTATTGAAGATGGCAAAGCTCAAGCTGACGACAACAGATCTGCATTCTCTAAAGCGCTAGAAGGTATCGCAAGCATCTTCCAACCAGTAATTCCTGCAATTTGTGGTGCTGGTTTACTAAAAGCTGTACTTGCTTTATGTTCTGTTTTAAAATGGATTGACACTGCTGGACAAACTTACATTATCTTAAACGCACTATCTGATTCAGCATTCTATTTTTTACCAATTCTACTTGCTCAATCATGTGCTAAGAAGTTTAAATGTAACCAAGGCACAGCTATGGCCTTAGCTGGTTTACTTGTTTATCCTTCATTTATCACATTATTAAAGGGTGAAGAAGCAGTTAAGATTTTCAACTTAATTCCAGTTACTAAAGCCACATATACATCTTCAGTAATTCCAATTATCTTAGGTGTATGGTTTATGTCTTTGGTTGAACACTTTGTACAAAAATATTGTCCAAAAGCTGTTAAATTCTTCTTTGTACCATTCTTCTCACTTGTTATTGGTGGTGTTGTTACAATTTGTGCACTAGGCCCAATTGGAGCTTGGTTATCTGATTTAATCAACCTATTCTTCTCATGGTTAAAAGATGTTGCTCCTTGGCTTGTACCAACAGTAGTAGGTGTTACATCTCCTCTTCTTGTAATGACTGGTACACACTATGGTCTAATTCCAATTGGCACAAACAACCTTGTAACTGTAGGTCATGATGCTGTTGTTGGCCCTGGTATGTTAGTATCTAATGTTGCTCAAGGTGCTGCTGGTTTTGCGGTTGCTGTTAGAAGTAAAGACCCAGAAGTTAAACAACTTGCTTCTTCTGGTGGTCTTACTGGTATTTTAGGTATCACTGAACCAGTCTTATATGGTATTAACTTAAAATATATGTTCCCATTATATGCTGCCATGATTGGTGGTGGTGTAGGTGGTCTATTCCTTGGTATTACTGGTGTTGAAAGATTTGGCTCAGGCTCTCCTGGCCTACTTGTTCTTCCTGTATATCTTCCAACTGAGGAAGGCTTAGCTGCAGGCTTTACAATGTCTAACTTTACAAATGCCGTAATCGGTGTAATTATCGCTATGGCTGTTTCATTTGTAGCTTGCTTTATCATGTATGGTATTTGGCAAAAGAAAGGTAAGCTTGAAGACTTAAATGATTCAAGTACTGCCAAAGAAGAACCAAAAACTAATGAAGATGAAGCAATCTATGCACCATGTAAAGGTGAAGTGGTAGAACTTAAAGATGTAAAAGATGAAGTATTCTCATCTGGCGCAATGGGCAAAGGTATCGCAATCAATCCAAGTGAAGGTAAGATTTATGCACCATGTGATGGTGAAATCTCAGTATTCTTCCCTACAGGACACGCAATCGGTATTGTCGCAGATAATGGCGCAGAAGTATTAATTCATGTTGGTATGGATACTGTTAACCTAAACGGTAAAGGTTTTACGCCAAAAGCTAAAGAAGGTGATAAAGTAAAGAAAGGTCAATTACTTCTTGAAGTAGACCTTGATGAAATTAAGAAAGCTAATCTTTCTTGTATCACTCCTATAATTATCACAAATACAGCATCTTTAAAAGATGTTGTAGTAGCGGATGCTAAAAAAGCTAACGTTGGTGATAAGTTAATCACAATCGTTAAATAACTTAGATTAGAGCTTATAAAGCTCTTTTCTTTTACCTATTTTTCGCTTAAGATTGATACATGAATAAATTAATAGATATACATACCCACTTTTTATCTAAAGAATATTTAGATTTTTTAAACAAACATGATGCTCTTTTAGAAGATGGCTTCCCACTTCCAAGCTACAATTTAAATGAACATATCAAACTAAATAACGATTGTAATATAGTTAAATCATACTTATCTTTATCAACTCCTCAACCATACTTTAAGGATGATGAAAATAAATCAATTGAAATATGTAAACTATTAAATAGACAAATGGCTGATATTAAAAAGAGTCATAAACAATTTGGCTATTTTGCATGTTTGCCTTTGCCAAATATTGAAGAATCAATTAAAGAAGCTATATATACCTTAGATGAATTAGATGCCGATGGTATAAAGCTTGCTAGTAATTCTAGAGGATTATATTTAGGAGACCCCCAGTTCGAACCCCTATTAGTAGAATTAAACAAAAGAAATACCATCTGTATAATCCATCCACATAGGCCAGAGCCTATTAAAGAAGGACTATTTTCATCAAAACCTGTACCACTATATGAATTTTTAGCCGATACAACAAGGGCTGTATTAAATTTAATAGGTAATAATGTAATACTTAGATACCCAAATATTAAATGGGTTGTACCCCATGCAGGCTCTTTTTTGCCAAATATCTATAAACGCTTTATTGGCTTATCAAAAGTAATAGATATGGGTGATGTCAATGTAAAAGAAAGCTTTGATAAACTATATTATGATTTATCAGGCTTGCAATCAAAAGAAGCACTAGATTTACTTCTTACAATAACAACTAAAGACCACTTATTATATGGTAGTGATTATCCCTTTACGCCAATTGATCAAATAAAAAATAATCTAAATAATCTACCAGATATAGATTTCTATAACAATGGAATCAAATTGTTTAACACAAAATAAACTTAATGTTTTTATGTTGGTAAACAAAGTAAAACTTGCGATAATAAAAATATAAATTATTAAATATTTCGAAAGGATACAAGTTATGCAATACGTTACAAATATACCAACAGAGGAAATATCACGTTGTTTATTATGTGACAACAAAGCTTGTTCAAAAGCTTGTCCAGCCAATAGCGACCCAGCTAAAATCATTAGATCATTAAGATTTGAAAACACTACTGGTGCTTATAAAAATCTAGAAAAAAATTACGCTTGTGATAATTGTGATGGGCCATGTGAAAAAGCGTGTTTACAAGTACACAATCCAATTCATATTAAACAAATATTAACATCACTACACTTAGAAGGTGAAGCCTTAAAAGAAATACCTGAAACACCTGTAGACTTATCATGTGATTTTCTAGGAGTACATCTAGAAAACCCATTCTTATTATCTTCATCAGTTGTTGCCAGTACATATGAGAAAATGGCTAGGGCCTTTGAATTAGGATGGGCTGGTGCTTGTTTTAAGACAATTTGTGACTTTATCCCAAAAGAAGCATCTCCTAGATATAGCGCCCTAGAAGCTGAACATGGCTTTTATGGTTTTAAAAATATCGAACAATTATCATGTAATAGTCTACAAGAAGACTTGGATATCATTACTCGATTAAAAAAAGATTATCCAAACAAAGTAATTATCGCATCTATTATGGGCAGAAACAAAGAAGAATGGGAAAGATTAGCTAGATTAACACAAGCTGCTGGTGCTGATATTATTGAATGTAATTTCTCTTGTCCAAACATGGAAGAAAAAGGACTAGGTGTAGATATTGGCCAAGACATAGACGCAATCGCTAATTTTACAAAAGCTGCAAGAAAAGGATGCAGTATTCCTCTTATAATAAAATTAACGCCAAATGTTGCCGACATGCGCCCATTGGCTAAGGTAGCATTAGAAGCTGGTGGCGATGGTATTGCCGCAATCAATACTATAAAAAGTTTAATGGGTATGAACCTTGACACCTTCACTACAGGACCTTCTATAAAAGGAAACTCTGGAGTTGGCGGCTATTCTGGCAAGGCTGTAAAACCAATCGCCTTACGCTTTATTTGGGAATTAGCATCCGATAAAACACTAAATAATGTGCCACTTAGCGCAATGGGCGGCATTGAAACATGGAAAGATGCAACAGAATTCTTATTGCTAGGTGCTAATCATGTTCAAATTACCACATCAGTTATGCAATATGGAGCTAGAATTATTGATGATTTAATTGATGGACTAAGCTGGTATTTAAGAGAAAAAGCTCTACCACATGTTTCTAGTTTACAAGGCTTAGGCATCCAAAATGTAACTGATTTAGAAGACTTAAATCGTGACAGTAAACTATTACCTAGATTTAATCGTTCTAAATGTTTGGGTTGTGGAAGATGTTATATATCTTGTAGAGATGGAGGACATGAAGCCTTACACATGAGTAACAATAAACCAATAATGGATCCAAAGGCCTGTGTAGGATGCCATTTATGTGTACTTGTATGTCCTGTTAAAGCTATAAGCCCATATGGTAAACGTATTAATCTAAATTAACACACAGAAAAAATGGAAGCTATTCAGCTTCCATTTCTTTTATATAAAATTCATTTCCTTGAAGTAAGTAAGTATTTTCACTCTTACAATGTGGGCAAATCTTACCATAGATTATCGTATTATAATCTTCACCACAATCCTCACAATGTGTAATAGCCTTAATCTTTTCTATCTTCAATTCACAATTTGCCATAATATCATGCTTACTAACAGCCCAATTCCAACAATCAACCAAGTATTTATCAATTACCCCACTTACTGTTCCAAGTTGTATTGTAACTGAATTAATATGATTTACTTTGTTTTCTTTAGCTACCTTTTCACATTCATCTATGACATAAAAGACAACACCTAATTCATGCATTAGTCATCAACTTCTTTAGGCTTAATATGTAACGCAATCTTTAATGCACGCTTAGCCGCATATGGACCAATAGCCTTAAACTTATCTTCAGCCTTAATCATTGTAGTAGCCTCAGGATGAGTTCTATTTAAATGAATTGCGTCAAACTCACATCTTGTAGTACATAGACCACAACCAATACACTTATGAGGGTCAACAACACTAGCACCACATCCTAGACATCTTCTAGTTTCAATTCTAACTTGTTCTTCGCTTAAACCAGCATTATTTTCCTTAAATGACATATCAGGATGATCAATTCCCTTTAGACCTTCAACTTGTCTTTGAGCATGATCATAATCATCAATTCTAATATCATTCTTATTTAATTCAATGAATTCTCTCTTATCTAGACCAATAGTTAAGCTAGCACCTTCATGAACATGTCTGTGTAATCTTTCGGCAGCTAAATGTCCTTGGGCAATGGCATCAATCACAAACTTAGGACCAGTATATACATCACCACCTACAAAAATATCTGCATCATCTGTTTGATAAGTAATCTTATCAGCAACAGGATAATTTCCATGATGGAACTTAACACCTGTACCTTCTAGCATGTCGCCCCAAACAACAGCTTGGCCAATTGCGAATACTACTTTATCAGCTTTAACTTCCATTGTTTCATTTTCATCATATTGAGGATTGAATTTACCATCAACAATAGTTGCAGTACACTTCTTAAATACAACACTAGTTACATGACCCTTTTCATCAACCTTAAGTTCCTTAGGACCCCAAGCATTGTTGATTGTGATATTTTCCTCTAATGTTTCAGCGATTTCGTCCTTGCTTGCAGGCATTGTTTCTCTTGTTTCAAGCGCAAACATCGAAACATTTTTAGCACCAAATCTATGAGCAGTCCTAGCGCAGTCAACCGCAACATTACCACCACCTACAACAACAACATCGCCATCAAACTTTTGTGTTTGATTCTCATATGCTTCTTTTAAGAAATCAACAGCGATTGTAGTACCCTCTGCATGATCGTTTTCAACACCTGGATATCTACCACCTTGGCAACCTATTGCGATATAGAATGCCTTATAACCTTGTTTCTTTAAATCAGCGATACTAACATCTTTGCCAACCTCTGTTCCACACTTGAATTCAACACCAAGTTTCTTTAGAACATCAATTTCAGCATCGATAACATCTTTTTCAAGTTTATATGATGGAATGCCATAACGCATCATACCACCAAGCTCTTTATTCTTTTCAAATACTGTAGGAATATAGCCCATAGTAGCCAAATAATAAGCAGCAGATAAACCAGCAGGACCAGCACCAATGATGGCAATCTTTTGTGGCCATCTTTCAAGTTTTACACTTCTTAAAGGAGAAGCTGCAATTCTTACAGGTGGTACATATCTATTTTCTTCATTGATCTCAAGATCTGCAATAAACTTCTTAACCGCATCAATAGAAACAGCTCTATCAATTGTGCCTCTTGTACATGCATCTTCACATCTCTTGTTACAAACTCTACCACAAATTGCAGGGAATGGATTATCCTTCTTAATTAAAGCTAAAGCTTCATTGTATTTTCCTTCTGCAGCCTTCTTTAAATAACCCTGCACAGAAACATGAGCAGGACAAGCTGTTTTACATGGAGCAGTACCTGTATCATAACAATTGATTCTATTATTATCACGATAATTCTCATCATATTTATCCTTACCCCACTTAACCGCATCAGGTAATTCATGACGAGGATATTTAATCATAGAACCATCGGCCTTACATAACTTTTGACCAAGCTTAACAGCACCAGCAGGACATACTTCAACACACTTTCCACAAGCCACACACTTGCTAGCTTCTACTTTTGCACGATATGCACTAGCTGACATATTTGGTGTATTAAATAATTGTGATGTTCTTAAAGCGTTACAAATATTTACATTACAGTTACAAATACCAAAAATCTTATTATCACCATCGATATTAGTAATTTGGTGAACATAACCAAGTTCTTCACCTCTTTTTAGAATTTCTAAAGCCTCTTGTTTAGTGATATCATGGCCCTTATGTGTTTCACGACAATAGTCAGCGAAATCACCTACGCCAATACACCATGCTTGATCATCATCAGCGCAACCCTCATCAAGAACCGCTCTACTAGCTCTACAAGAACATCTACCAACACCGATATGACCTTCATATTTATCTAACCAATAAGATAATTGTTCTAAGTCAACTTTCTTATTTTCCATTGAAATAGCCTTTTCAACTGGAATAACATGCATACCAACACCTGCTCCACCTGGAGGTACAAGTTGAGTAATACCATCAAGAGGAATAAAAGTCATTCTTTCAAAGAAAGAAGCAACCTCTGGATGATCCTTTAGACGTTGATTATTACCCTCTGCATCTTCTTCCATATTAAATAATTCAGCCGAACCTGGAACAAACATAGGAAGAATATATCTTCTTTCACTTTGTGGTGCTGTACGACCATTATGATCATAGTGATAACCATAGTCATATTCAAGAAGACCAATATAAGACATTTCATCAAGCAAGCTTTGAAGTTTTTCTTCACTAAGCTCAGGATTCATGTCCTTTAGTTGTTTAAAAGTATAATGCTGACGAAGCTTCATCTTTAAAGCGACATCAGCCATCTCATCGGTTACAATTCCCGCAAGACCCCAATATTCAGGATCATCAGATGTAACCTTGCCAAGTTTGTGCTTGGCAACATCCGTAATTTTTTTACCCAATGCGATAATCTTTTCGCTAGGTTGTTTGTCCCCCATGTGTGGAGGGACAATTGTTTTAGACATTTCTGGCATTTCTTACTCCTTCCACTTAGTAACTTCTTCTTTTAGCCAATTGGCAAACTCTTTCACACCTTCCCCGGTTTTAGCACTAATTGGAATAATTTCACAATTAGGATTACGTCTGCCTATATATTCTTTACACTTATCTAAATCGAAATCAAAATAAGGTAGAACATCAATTTTATTAATTAACACAAGTGAACACACCTGATACATAAGCGGATACTTAAGTGGCTTATCATCACCCTCTGGCACCGATAAGATGCTAATTGACTTACATGCACCAGTATCAAACTCTGCTGGACAAACTAGATTTCCAACATTTTCTAAAATGATTAAATCATATTGACCATTAAGTTCTTCAATACCCTGCTTAGTCATTTGAGCATCTAAATGGCACATACCACCAGTATGTAATTGGATGGAATCAACACCAGTTTCCCTACTAACAGTTATGGCATCCTTATCTGAATCAATATCAGCTTCCATAACCGCAATCTTTAAATCATTCTTTAATAAATTTATTGTCTTAACTAACGTGGTAGTCTTACCAGAACCTGGCGAAGACATCACATTCAATAAATATGTTTTCTTTTCTTTTAATTCATTTCTGAGGCTATTAGCCCTCTTGTCATTGCCTGCAAAAACAGACTGCTTAACCTCAATGATTCTTACATTGTTCATTAAATTTCCCCTTGCTAATATTTATTATACACTGACTTTGTCTAGTTATTCACATAACAATGTAAAATTTTGACCAATTTTCATTTAATACTTAAAATATAAACATGGAAAAAATCGTTATCGGCGCAATTGGCAATGTTGATGCTGGAAAAACTACACTATCAGAAACTCTTTTATACAAAAACAAAGTAATTAGAAAACTTGGAAGAGTAGACCATAAAGATGCTTATCTTGATTTTAATAATGTTGAAAAAGAAAAAGGCATCACTATCTTTAATAAAGAAGCACGTTTCATTTATAAAGGCAAAGAATATATCTACATTGACACACCAGGCCATAATGATTTAAGTAAAGAAAGAGATAGAAGCCTAAAAGTATTAGATATAGCCATTTTATTAATTTCAGCTATTGATGATTTAGATAAAGTTGTATCCATCTATAACACATTAAAAACCAAACACATTAAAACCATCATCTTTTTAAACAAGATAGATATAGCCCATGAAGATACAAACACATTGATAGAGAAAGTTAAACAAAAGCTAAACAAAAACATCATTACTACAATTGAGCTTGATGAACTAATTAATGAAAAATTAATAACAGATCTGCAACTTGATTTATATAATCATGAAATAGTACCACTAGTAGCAGGATCTGCCCTAAAAGATATAAACATTGATTTATTGCTTGAAGCACTAGATAAATACTATATCCCTAACCCATATTCAAACAATCTAAATGCCTATATCTATAAGTATGATGATAAAGGCTATGCTCATACAAAAATATTAAGTGGTAAACTATTAAACAAAACATCGTTTGATTCAGAAAACAAAATAAATGAAATCTATTCAATAAATGGCAATAATTATTCTTTAATTCAAGAAGCCACACAAAATGATATAGTAGCCCTATCTGGCATTAAATATAAAGTTGGAACTTATTTACCAAGTCTATTTAATGATGAAGAAATAGATGTTATAAACAATAGAATGATAAGCTCAAATCTAAATAGCTATACTCTTTTCAATAAAATTAAAAGTTTAAATAATCTAATGCCTGAATTAAATATTGAATTAAATGATGATATTGTAACCATTTATATTAACTCTTTATTAAAAGAGGAATTGATAGTT
>CAVBAX010000016.1:0-17161 GCA_963593105.1 Candidatus Methanomethylophilaceae archaeon
GGCTCAACTTACTTCTATTTTATTTGTAATATTGGGTATTCTTTTATTTCTTGGTGTTTGGGATCACTTATTTTATAAAAAGCCTACCATTGTCTTTGATTTAGATGGGACAATACAAGATTCTACAAGTTCAATTATCAATGCGTTTAAGGCAGTATTTGAAAAATATGGTAATGTTGATGATTTTACAATCGAAAGACAAGTTGAAGTATTGGGACCACCACTTGCTGAAATGTTGAAGAAGTATTTTCCAAATGAAGATGTGGAAGAGTTATGTGACTATTATCGTGAGGTTAATAGTGAAGAGCTAAAGAAGAATTTAAAGCCTATGCCTAATGCCAAAGAAGTTTTAACTACTTTACATAATGAGGGTTATCACTTGGCGATTCTAACTACTAGAATGAAAAATTCAACCATGGATTGTTTAAAGATATGTGATTTTGGCGATATCTTTGATGCGATTATTTGTTTTGATGATGTAAAGGCTACAAAGCCTGATCCTGAAGGTTTATTTGTGATTGATAAAAAATATAAGTTAAATAGCGCTGATTTGATCATGGTAGGTGATAGTAAGGCTGATGTTTTAGCTGGCAAGGCGTATGGTGGATATAGTGTAGCTTATTTATCTAATGAGGCAAAGGCTAAGGCTATTATTGATTTAAAGCCTAATGCTACTATCAATAATCTTTGTGAGCTTTTAGATATTTTGAAGAATAATCATTACTTTACATATAATGAAAAATAGTTTTAAAAGAATGTGCAGATAGTCACATTCTTTTATATAATATTTTAAGATTTTAGGAGGAAATTATGTTAACAGTATTTAATCATCCACTTATTACACATAAGTTAGCTTTAATGAGAAATAAGGACACTTCAACAAAGGATTTTTCTCAACAATTAAATGAAATTGCTTCACTTATGGCTTTTGAAGTTTCAAGAGATTTGCCTACTACACCAATTGATGTTGAAACACCGGTTGGTATTTGTCATACTAGACAACTTGCCAAAGATGTAGTGCTTGTTCCAGTACTTAGAGCAGGACTTGGTATGGTTGATGGAATCAGGGATTTAATTCCTACAGCTAAGGTTGGTTTCTTGGGTTTATATCGTAATGAAGAAACACTTGAGCCAGTTGAATATTTCGCTAAGTTTCCTAAGATGGACGACGCTAATGTTTTGATTTTAGATCCAATGTTGGCAACAGGTGGTAGTGCAATCGCTGCGATTGATACTGTTAAGGCTAGAGGTGCTAAAAATATTAAGCTTGTAAATCTAGTTGGTGCTCCAGAGGGTGTAAGAGCTGTAGAAGCTGCTCATCCAGATGTAGATATTTATTTAGCCGCTCTTGATGAAAAGCTAAATGAACATGGTTACATCGTACCAGGACTTGGCGATGCAGGTGATAGGATTTTTGGTACTAAATAATTAATATAAAATAGGAATCATGTATTCCTATTTTTTTTACGCAATATCATGTATTATTAATATAATTGATTAATAATTATGAAGAATATTAAATTTAAAAAAGTACTTATCGTGGTTATAAACACATGCTTAATTAGTATGTGTTTATTGGGTTGTACAAGTAGTGAAGAAGTAAGTAATGATTTACCTACTATCAAAGTAGGCTCTGATAGCTATCCACCTTTTAATTATTTAGATGAAGATGGTAATGCCACAGGTATTGATGTTGAATTGGCTAAAGAAGCTTTTAAAAGAATGGGCTACAATGTTGAAATTGTTTTAATTGATTGGGAAAATAAAACGAATTTAGTTGAAAATGGTGATATTGATTGTATATGGGGTTGTTTTTCAATTTATGGAAGACAAGAAGATTATAAGTGGACTAGCTCATATATGATTTCTAATCAAGTAGTTGCGGTAAATGATAGTTCTGATATTTATGTGTTAGAAGATTTAGCTGGTAAGAATTTAGCAATTCAATCAACTACCAAGCCTGAGACTATTTTTTTAAAAAGAAGCGATGAAAGAATTCCAGAACTTGGTAATTTAATTAGCTTAGAGAAAAGAGAACTTATTTTTACTTTTTTAGGTAAGGGTTATGTAGATGGCATTGCGGCTCATGAGACTTCAATTATTCAATATAACAAGGATTATGATACTAATTATCGAATTTTAAGTGATCCACTTATGACAGTGGGCATTGGTGTGGCTTTTTCTAAGTATGATGAAAGAGGCATATGTGAAAAGTTAGATGAGACTTTAAGGGAAATGAGACTTGATGGTACAAGCGAAAAGATCATTTCTAAGTATTTAGATAATGCGGCTAAGTATTTGGAGGTTGAAGAACTTGGATATTAAGAAGAAACGTTTTCTATGGGGTTCAATAATAGTTGGTGTACTTGTTTTAAGTATTTCAACTTTTGTTGTTTATAAAAGTGAACTTGGAAGTGGTGAAAAATCACTTTTAGAGATTTCAAATTATGTAAAGGTTCAATGTGGTACTTATACCCACTATAATGAGGCTTCTGAATCTCAGGGTTTATTAAGAGCAATTGAAAATACAAGACAGGTAAGTTCGCTTTTGAATGGTGATCAAGATAATATAGAAATTGATACCAATGTGTTGAAATCATATGCGGATAAGCTTTGGCTTGATGGCATTTTAATTCTTGATAAAGATGGTAATGTGACTAATTCTTATTATGATGATATAAGTGTTCATAATATTTTGGTTGATTATGTTAAGCAAGATACTATTTTAGATTGGTCTAGTTATAATGAGAGGACTTATTCGACTAGAATCACTTTAGATAATGGCTCTTATATTGATATGGCGGCATGTAACAAACTAGATAAAAGTGGTGTTGTTGTAGCGTACTTTTATACTTCTGCTAAATATGTGCATGATTACACTTTGACACTTCAAAGTTTACTTCATGGTTATAATACCAGCTTGGATGCGACTATAATTGTTGCGGATGATGGGGTTATTGTTGCCAGTAATGATGAATCTTTAATTGGTGGGCAAACCAGTGAGAATCGTATTATTCAAATTTTAAAGAATAGTAATGATAGTAAGCATATTCATCCGGTTGTAAGTGATAATTGTTATGGAGTAATGCTTAAACAAAGAAATCATTATATTTATGCTTATATTTCTAATAATAGTCTTTTTAAATTATTGTTGCCTACAGTTTTGATGATAATGTTGACATATTTATTTGTTCTATTAGTGATTTGGACATTAATGGAGCGTTCTAATATTGAACATGAAAAACTAGAAAAAATAAAAGATGAAGAATATAAGGAAGAATTAAAGCAAGCCGCTATTAAGGCTGATAGTGCAAATAGGGCTAAGACTGAATTTCTACAAAGGATGTCTCATGATATTAGAACACCTATTAATGGTATATGTGGAATGGTTGAGATGTCTGAATATTATGATAATGATATTAATAAACGTAATGAATGTCGAAATAAGATAAGGGAGGCTTCTAATTTATTATTGGAGCTTGTTAATGAAGTTTTGGATATGGGCAAGCTTGAATCAGGTGAATTTGAGATTGAAGAAAGACCATTTAATTTAAAAGAAGTCTTTGAAGAAGTTAATGTCGTGATTGAAAAACTAGCTCAAGAAAGAAATCTTAAATTTATTATTAAAGATATGAATGTTAAACATTGGGATTTGATTGGATCACCTTTACATGTTAAGCGTTTATATATGAATATCATGTCTAATGCGGTTAAATATAACAAGGATAATGGTTCAATTATGGTGTCTTGTGAAGAGTTAAGTAGCGATAATGATACCGTAATTATTAAATTTTCTTGTGCCGATACTGGTATAGGTATGTCTAAAGAGTATCAAACAAAAATCTTTGAACCATTTAGTCAAGAAAGTAGTGCTTATCAATCTAAGTATGGTGGTTCAGGTTTAGGTATGCCTATTGCCAAAGGTTTAGCTGAAAAAATGGGTGGCAGTTTAAGTTTTGAAAGTAAGTTAGATGAGGGAACAATTTTCTATGTAACTATACCTTTTAAGATTAATAAACATGTGACTAAGCAAGATAATGTATCTAATAGGGATTGTTCAATAAAGGGTTTAAATATTTTACTTGTAGAAGATAATGAACTAAATATGGAAATAGCTGAATTTATGTTAAATAATGAGGGCGCTATTTTAACTAAGGCGTACAATGGCAAGGAAGCTGTTGATATTATTTCTAATAATAAAGACAAGTTTGATGTTGTTATGATGGATGTTATGATGCCAATTATGGATGGACTAGAGGCTACTGAAACTATTCGTGGTCAAGGTATTGATATTCCAATTATCGCGATGACGGCGAATGCTTTTGTGGAAGATAGGAATAAAACTAAAGAGGCTGGTATGAATGATCATGTTTCTAAGCCTTTAAATGTTGATGTCCTTAAAGAGACTATTGTTAGGGTTTTAGAAAACCGGGTTAAAAAATAGGAGGTAAGGCCTCCTATTTTAGTACTTCTTTATATACTCTTAGTACATTTTTATAACAAATCTTTTCTATTTCTTCATTGGAATAGCCATGTTTAACTAGACTATCTGTTAATAGATGTATTTGACCGCAATCAGACATTTCTTTTCTTTTGGCTATACCATCAAAGTCAGATCCAAGGCCAATATTGTCAATACAACCAAGTTCTTTGATGTGGTCTATGTGCTTGATAATGTTATTTACAGAACCGTTTGAATTATTATCGATAAAATCATCACAATAGTTCATTCCCATAACGCCACCGTTTTTATGTAGTTTTAGTATCATTTCATCACTTAGATTTCTTGCGACATCACATACTTGTCTTGCGTTAGAATGGGAAGCCACTATTGGCTTGGTTGATAAATTGATGACGTCCATAAATCCTTTGTCGCTTAAGTGCGATACATCAATGATGATGCCTAGTTCATTGCATTTTTTAATGTATTCTTTGCCAAAATCTGTTAAACCATCTTTGGTATTTATAATTCTTAGCATTTCATATCTATTTAATGTTTCATTATTGTTAAAGTTTGGATAGCCTATAGAATTAGGATAGTTCCAAGTTAGGGCAATCATTCTAACACCTAAGCGATAATATAGTTCTAATATGTCTAAATCATTATCAATAACATCACCTTCTTCTAATGTCAATAAGGCTGACATTACTTTATTATTAATGATGTCGTTATATGAGAATACTTGTTTGATTAGATCTTTGTTTTCTTCCATTTCTTTCAAGAAGCGATTTATATGTTTTAGGACATAATGAAGTCTATTATCTATATGTTTTATGCTTGTGAATATTGCGAAGTTTTGTAGAAGATAATTACTTTGTTTCATTTTTAATAAATCGATGTCTAAATCATTATTTCTTAGGTTGTTAGTATCATTTAGTCTAATAAGGGTGTCTGAGTGCATGTCGATAATGAACATAAATCTTCCTTCTTTCTTGTTTAAATTATATGGTAATATTTATGGTGGAAAGAGGTAAAAATTTATATGAATAAAAAACCTGTTGTTCTAGTTGTTATGGATGGTGTAGGCGAAAGCGAAAATACAAAGGGTAACGCTGTAAAGAATGCTTATACGCCAACTCTAGATTATTTAAAGGCTAACTATCCTTGGACTAAGATTAAGGCTCATGGTAGAGCTGTTGGTTTACCTAGTGATGATGATATGGGTAACTCTGAAGTAGGTCATAACGCTATTGGTTGTGGTCAAGTTTATTCTCAAGGTGCTAAGTTAGTTAATGAATCGATTGAAAGTGGTTCAATTTATCAAAGTGAAGTTTGGAAAAAACTTATTGAAAATGCTAAGGGTCATACTTTACATTTCTTAGGTCTATTATCTGATGGTAATGTTCATTCTAATATTAGACATTTAAAGGCAATGATTAGCGAGGCTAAAAAAGAAGGTATTTCAAGAGTTAGAGTTCATTGTCTAATGGATGGTAGAGATGTACCTGATACTTCTGGTTTAATCTATATCAAGGATTTAGAAGATCATATGGCTTTGTTAAATGATGATAGTTTTGATTCTCGTATCGCTTCAGGTGGTGGCAGAATGAAGATCACTATGGATAGATATGAAGCTGATTGGGATATGGTAAGAAAAGGTTGGGATTGCCATGTTGCTGGTATTGGTAGAAAATTTAATAGCGCAACTGAGGCAATTGAAACTTATCGTAAGGAACTTGGTGTAGATGATCAAAATCTTCCTGAGTTTGTAATTTGTGATGGTGAAAATCCAGTTGGCACAATTGAGAATCATGATTCTGTTGTTTTCTTTAATTTTAGAGGTGATAGAGCTCTTGAAATTTCTCGTGCTTTTGACAACAATGGTTACAAGTTTGAAAAGAGTAAAGAAGTTGATGTAATGTATGCTGGTATGCTTGAATATGATGGCGACTTACATATTCCTAGTAACTATTTAGTTAATCCACCAGAGATTAAGGATACAATGTCAGAATATTTTGTTAAGTATGGCTGTCCTACTTATGCGATTTCAGAAACACAAAAGTTTGGTCATGTTACTTATTTCTGGAATGGTAATAGAAGTGAAAAGTTTGATGAAAACTTAGAGACTTGGGTAGAAATCAAGTCTGACTTATGTCCATTTGATCAAAGACCTTGGATGAAATCAGCTGATATTACTGATAAGCTTGTTGAGGCTATTGATTCTAAGAAATATACTTTCTTAAGAACTAATTATCCAAATGGTGATATGGTTGGTCATACTGGCGATTATGAGGCTACTGTAATTGGTGTTGAATCTGTTGATTTAAACTTAAAGAGAATTATGGAAGCTTGTAAGCGTAATGATTGTGTTCTTCTTGTTACTGCTGACCATGGTAATGCTGATGAAATGTATCAGAAACAAAAGAAGGAGAGTGATCCTCTTCAACCTAAGACTTCTCATACTTTAAATAAGGTTCCATTTATCATCTATAATGGCGATGATGTAACTATTAAAGATGGCGAATATGGTTTAAGTAATATTGCGGCTACTGTATTCAAACTATTAGATTTAAAGGCTCCTGATTGTTGGGATGAGCCAATGATTTAAACCTTATTTATCATTAACTTTTATTAGGCTGTGAAAACAGCCTTTTATATTGCTTAAAAAAAATAGCACATTGTGCTATTTGATGATAGAGGCAAGTACTTTAGAGAATGAAAATGATGGATCAATTCTTTTTTGTATCTTACATACTTTTTTAAATGATTTTCTAATATTTCTTTTACTAGTTTTAGTATTAAAGAAATCTTTGGTTGTTTCGTTTAATATAGAAACAACTAAAAACAGCTTGGTAAAAAAGGGAATACTTGTTTGACATGTATGATCTATTACTTCCGCTTTTTTAGATATTTCATTTAGGCTGTTTGCGATATTTTCGCTATGATTTGCCATGGCAGTTAAACTATTTGCGAGTGCGACTAATTTTTTTAAAATCGCGACAAGTACTATGATAATTATAATGGCAATTAGATAGTATATATATTTGATATAAGAATTATATACTTGTAAAAAATATTGTAGTTCCATATAGTTATTCTACCACCTTTTGTATTACTTCTTTTCCTGCATTAATTGGTTTTATGCCTTTTGTTAGTTCAATAATCTTATCGTTAGCTTTTTCATCTTTTAAAACATAATAGATAGTTACTTGTTCATCATATACTTTTTCTAATTTTAGAGTGTTATTAAACAAGAAGTTATCAACCTTATTAGCTAGTTCATAGCTTAGTACTAATTTGTATTTATTATAGATTTCATCTGTTAATAAGATTGCTTTATTTACAGCTTCAGATACACTGTTTCCATAAGCTCTAATTAGTCCTCCAGCACCTAGTTTTATACCACCAAAGTATCTAACGGTTAAAGCACAAGTATTTTCTATTCCTTTTTTAGTTAGTACATTAAGCATGGGAACTCCAGCTGTTCCACTTGGTTCGCCATCATCAGAACTTCTTTGTTTATCTTTTAAAACAAGAGCTGAACAAACATGAGTTGCGTCATAGTGTTTCTTTTTGATTTCTTTTAGATATTCTTTGTATTCTTCTTCACTTTTAATGGGTTTTAGATAAGTGATGAATTTACTTTTTTCAATAATTATTGTGTTAATTGTTTCTTGTTTGACGTACATATTCTAATTATAATATTAAGTATGCGTAGTTTAGAAGAAGTATTGAAGGACTTAAATGATGCTGAAAAGGAGTTTCAAGAAAAATGTGACTTATATGGCATTCAGGAGTCTAATAAAAAGAAGAAAGATGAAGAGATAGAAAAAGACTAGTTACTAGTCTTTTTCAAAGTCTCTGATGTCTACATCTAATGGTTCATCTAATTTATCTGATATATATTTGCCGTTTTTCTTTCTTTGTTTAACACATTCGCTTAATATATATTCAATTTGACCATTGATGCTTCTAAAGTCATCTTCAGCCCATGCAGATAGGTCATCAAATAGTTTTTTAGATATTCTTAATGGTACTTGTTTCTTTTCCATTAATATAAAGACCCCGAATTAACAATTGGTTGGGCGTCTTTATTACCACATAAGACAACTAATAGATTTGAAACCATTTGCGCTTTTCTTTCTTCATCTAAATCAACTACATCATTTTCTTTTAATCTTTCAAGTGCCATTTCTACCATGCCTACTGCACCATCAACAATCATTTTTCTTGCGTCAATGATGGCAGCGGCTTGTTGTCTTTGTAGCATAACTGAGGCAATTTCTGGGGCATAGGCAAGATAAGTGATTCTTGCGTCTATTATTTCTAGTCCTGCTTCTTTTACTTTGTCTTGGATTTCTTCTTTAATTCTAGAGGCTACTACTTCGCTAGATCCTCTTAAAGAGCCATCATCAGCTATACCATCACCTGTTGTATCTACATTATTTGCGACATCATATGGATAGATTCTTACAACGTTTCTAAGAGCACTATCACATTGTAGGCTTAAATATTCTTTATAATTATCAACGTTAAATACAGCTTTATAGGTATCGTTTACTTTCCAAATAACGGCTATTCCAATTTCTACAGGATTGCCTAGGCAATCATTTATCTTTTGGACAGCGTTATTTAGTGTCATCATCTTTAAAGATATTTTCTTACTATAGGCTTCGCTGTCATAAGCCCCGTTTTGAATGCTAGTTAACTTGTTTACATCACCACTTTGACTAAGTCTAGTTTTAGCGGCTGGGTTAATAGATGTACAAAATGGATTTACAAAATAGAAGCCTTCACCTTTTAAGGTACCAATGTATTTACCAAATAGTGTAAGTACCAGTGCTTCTTGAGGTTTTAGTACTTTTAATCCTGCCATTAATATACAATCTGCAATAAATAATAAGCAGGCTAAAAATCCTAGTAGAGGGCTATCAATATTAATAGCGAATATAAATAAATAGATCGATAATCCAAGTGTAAAAAGGATTAATAATAGAGCTATCATACCATTTCTTTTTTTGTTTAAGATAATTTCGTTCATACATTTCTCCTTTGATATCAAAATGATATCATATCTATATCAAATATCAAGTGAAATGTTTAACTATTATATTTAATATGGGAAATAAAATTTGTTATAATATTTACGGTTATAGGAGGAAATTTCAAATGGCTAAAACATTAGTTACTGATTTAGATGTAACTGGTAAAAAAGTTATCGTCAGAGTTGATTTCAATGTGCCTCTAAAAAGTGGTGAAATCACTGATGATAATCGTATTGTTGCTGCATTACCAACTATTAAATATTTAGTTGAGAATAAGGCAAAGGTTATCTTATTATCTCATCTTGGTAAGATTGACTACAAGAAAACTGATGAGGAAATTGCAGCTGCTAAGAAAAAGAATAACATGGCTCCTGTTGCGGTTAGACTTCAAGAATATCTAAAGGATACTAAAGTAGTCTTTGTTGATGCAACAAGAGGCGAAGCTTTAGAAAAAGCAGTTAGCGAATTAAAAGATGGTGAAGTTCTTCTAATGCAAAACACTCGTTATGAAAAGGGTGAATCAAAGAATGATGAAGAATTAGGTAAATATTGGGCTTCACTTGGTGACTTATATGTTTCTGATGCGTTTGGTTCAGTACATAGAGCTCATGCAAGTACAGTTGGTATTCCAACATATCTTCCAAGTGCTGTTGGTTTCTTAATTGAAAAGGAATTAAAGTTCTTAGGTGATGCTGTTGAAAATCCAGTTAGACCTTTTGTTGGTATTTTAGGTGGTGCTAAGGTAGCTGATAAGCTAGCTGTTATCTCTAATTTACTTGAAAAGTGCGATACTTTGATTATTGGTGGTGGTATGGCTTATACTTTCCTAAAAGCTGAGGGCAAGGAAGTTGGCAAGTCACTTGTTGATGATACAAAGCTTGATTATTGTAAGGAAATGATGGAAAAGGCTGATAAGTTAGGTAAGAAGTTATTACTTCCTATCGATACTGTTGTAGCTGAAAGTTTCCCAGATCCAATCGATGGTCCTGTTACTGTTGAAGTTGTATCTTCTGATGCAATTCCTGCAGATAAAGAAGGCTTAGACATTGGTCCTAAGACTGCTGAATTATTTGCTGAAGCAGTTAAGTCAGCTAAGACTGTAGTATGGAATGGTCCTATGGGCGTATTTGAAAATCCTACTCTTGCTGCTGGTACTAATGCTGTTGCTAAGGCTTTAGCTGAATGTGATGGTACTACTATTATCGGTGGTGGTGATAGTGCAGCTGCTATTAAGCAACTTGGCTATGCTGATAAGGTAAGTCATGTTTCTACAGGTGGTGGTGCTTCTTTAGAATTTTTAGAGGGCAAGGGTTTACCTGGTGTTGATGTTATCAAGGAGAAATAGTTGATGAGAAAGCCTATTATTGTCGGCAACTGGAAAATGAATAAGACAATTGCCGAAACTGAAGCATTTTTAAAGGAAATTGATCCTTATATTGATGGCATTGAAACTTGTGAATATGGTATTTGTGCTCCATATACTGATTTATATGTTGCGGTTAGAAACAGCAAGAATCTAGTAATTGGTGCTGAAAATTGTCACTTTGAAGATAATGGCGCTTATACTGGTGAAGTTTCTATTCCTATGTTAAAGGAAATCGGCATTGCTTCTTGCGTTATTGGTCATAGCGAAAGAAGACAAATGTTTGGCGAAACAGATGAGGCTGTAAACAAAAAGGTAAAGAAATTACTTGAAAATGGTATTGTACCTATTATGTGTTGTGGCGAAACTGAAGCTGAATTTGATGCTGGTAAGACTGAAGAAAAAATCAGATCACAAGTTAGTGCTGGTTTAGCTGGTTTAACTTGTGAAGATGTTAAGAAGGTTGTAGTTGCTTATGAGCCAATTTGGGCTATTGGTACTGGTAAGAGTGCTAATACTGAAATTGCTGAAAAGTGCTGCGCTATTGTTAGAGATGAAATCAGAAAGGCATATGGCGATGCTGCTGATGCAGTTAGAGTTCAATATGGTGGTTCTGTAAAGCCTAACAATATTAAAGAATATATGGCTATGGAAGATATCGATGGTGCCCTAATTGGTGGTGCTAGTTTAAAGGTTGATTCTTTCAAAGAAATAATTGATGCTACAAAGTAAGGAGAAGAAAAATTAATTATGCCTGGAATTATTGATGTTTATGCAAGAGAGATTATTGACTCTCGTGGTAATCCAACTGTTGAAGTTGAAGTTGTAACTGAATCTGGTGCTTTTGGTAGAGCTATGGTACCTTCTGGTGCTTCTACTGGTGAAAGAGAAGCTCTAGAACTTAGAGATGGTGATAAGAGCCGTTACCAAGGTAAGGGTGTTCTAAAGGCTGTTGAAAACGTTAACGCAATCATCGGTCCTGCAATCTTAGGTATGGATGTTACAGATCAAGCTGCAATTGATAAGACAATGATTGAACTTGATGGTACAAAGGATAAGAGCAAGCTAGGTGCTAATGCTACTTTAGGTGTTTCTTTAGCAGTATGTAGAGCTGCTGCTGATTACTATGGCATGCCTTTATACAAGTATATTGGTGGTGCTAATGGTAAGACTTTACCAGTTCCTATGATGAATGTATTAAATGGTGGTAAGCATGCTGATTCTTCAGTTGATATGCAAGAATTCATGATTATGCCAGTTGGTGCTCCTTCATTTAAGGAAGCTATCAGATGGTCTTCTGAAGTATTCCATACTTTAAAGAAAGTATTAACTAAGAAGGGTTACAATACTGCTGTAGGTGATGAAGGTGGTTATGCTCCATCTTGCACTGGTGGTAATGAAGAACCTCTAGAATTAATCGTTGAGGCTGTTAAGCTTGCAGGTTATGAACCTTGGAAGGATTTCGGTATCTGTCTAGATCCTGCTTCTAGTGAATTCTATAATGCAGAAACTGGTAAGTATGAATTAACTAAGTCTGGTGATGGTATCAAGACTAGTGAAGAAATGATTGATATGTATGCTTCTTGGGTTGAAAAGTATCCAATTCTTTCAATCGAAGATGGTTTAGCTGAAAATGACTGGGATGGTTGGAAAAAGTTAACTGAAAGACTAGGCGACAAGATTCAACTTGTTGGTGATGATCTATTTGTTACAAATGTTGAATATCTACAAAAGGGTATTGATTTAGGTGTTGCTAATTCAATCTTAATCAAGTTAAACCAAATCGGTACTTTAACTGAAACTTTAGATGCTATCGAATTAGCTAAGACTCATGGTTATACTGCTGTAGTATCTCATAGATCTGGTGAAACAGAAGATACAACAATTGCTGATCTTGTAGTTGGTGTAAATGCTGGTCAAATCAAGACTGGTTCAATGAGCAGAACTGATAGAATTGCTAAGTACAATCAATTAATGAGAATTGAAGATGAACTTGGCGAAGTTGCTCAATACAAGGGTAAGAAAGCTTACTACAACGTTGACATTAAGTAATTAAACTTTAAGGGAGGGCTTAAATGTCCTCCTTTTTTAAATGATGTATTTAAATATGAATGATATAAAAAATTATTATAGCGACATAGAACAAGAAATATTGGACAAAGATAGAATTATTAGAGCTTATGAAATATATGGGGATTCTTTATATTTTAGAGATAATGATTTTATGCATTTTACTTCTAGTTCAATGATTTTAAATCAAAATAAAGATAAAGTATTGATGGTTTATCATAATATTTATGATTCTTATTCTTGGACTGGTGGTCATAATGATGGCGATAAGAATTTTCTAAATGTGGCACTTAAAGAGGCAAAAGAAGAAACAGGTATAGAAGAATTTAAGTTATTAAAAGATGGTATTGCTTCTATTGAAATACTACCAGTTAAGGCGCATATTAAAAGAAATAAATATGTGGGCACTCATTTGCATTTAAATGTATCGTTTTTGTTTGAGACAGATGATAGTCTTGCTTTACATATAAAGGAAGATGAAAACAGTAATGTTAAGTGGATTCCTATTAGGGAACTTGATGAATATATCAGTTTAAATGATATCGAAATGCTTCCTATATATAGGAAAATACTTAGAAATTATTTATAATTAATGAGTTGAAAGAGGTAATTGATGGATAGAGAATTGGTTTTAGTAATTGATTTTGGTGGTCAATATAATCAACTAGTCGCTAGACGTGTAAGAGAGTGCAATGTATATTGTGAGATCTATTCTTATAAGGTAGCGCTAGAAAAAATTAAAGAGAAAAAGCCTAAGGGCATTATTTTAACAGGTGGTCCTAATTCAGTATATGAAGATGGTGCACCAAGTGCTAGTGCAGAATTATTTAATTTAGGTATACCAGTACTTGGTTTATGTTATGGTGCTCAACTTATGGCTCATGTATTAGGTGGCAAGGTTGAAAGAGCTGCTAACAGAGAATATGGTAAGACTGATATAACACTAGATGATAGTTCAAAGTTGTTTGAGGGTATTAATACTAATAATACTTGTTGGATGTCTCATTTTGATTATATTTCTAAGCTTCCTGAAGGTTTTAAATCTGTTGCTCATACTGATAATTGTCCAGTTGGCGCAATGGAATGTAAGGAAAGAAATCTATATGGTATTCAATTCCATCCTGAGGTTCTTCATACTCCTGATGGTACAAAGATGTTATATAACTATGTAAGAAACATTTGTGCTTGTAAGGGCGATTGGCGTATGGACTCTTTTGTGGAAGAATCTATTAAGCAAATCAGAGATAAGGTAAAAGATGGTAAGGTTTTATTAGCTTTATCAGGTGGCGTTGATTCTTCTGTTTGTGCTGGTTTATTAGCTAAAGCCATTGGTAATCAATTGACTTGTGTATTTGTAGATCATGGATTACTTAGAAAAAATGAAGGAGATGAAGTTGAAAATATATTTGGGCCTAAGGGTAACTTTGATTTAAACTTCATTAGAGTTAACGCCGGGGAAAGATATTACGGGAAATTAAAGGGTGTAACTGAACCTGAAAGTAAGCGTAAGATTATTGGCGAAGAATTTATTAGAGTGTTTGAGGAAGAATCAAAGAAAATAGGTACTGTTGACTATTTAGCTCAAGGTACTATTTATCCGGATGTTGTTGAATCAGGACTAGGTGGTGAATCTGCAGTTATTAAGTCTCATCACAATGTTGGTGGTTTACCTGATTATGTTGATTTTAAGGAAATCATTGAACCTCTTAGAAATTTATTTAAAGATGAAGTAAGAAAAGTTGGCTTAGAACTTGGCTTACCTGAAAGTTTAGTGTTTAGACAACCATTCCCAGGTCCAGGTCTAGGCATAAGAATAATTGGTGAAGTAACTGCTGAAAAGGTTAAGATTGTTCAAGATGCAGATTATATTTATCGAGAAGAAATCGCAAAAGCTGGTCTAGATAAAAATATTAATCAATATTTTGCAGCACTTACAAATATGCGTTCTGTTGGTGTAATGGGTGATGAGAGAACTTATGACTACGCCATTGCCCTAAGAGCTGTTAAAACTATTGATTTTATGACAGCTGAGGCAGCAGATATCCCTTTTGAAGTACTTCAAACAATTATGTCTCGTATTATAAACGAGGTAAGAGGAGTTAATAGAGTATTCTATGATATTACTTCTAAACCTCCTGGAACTATTGAGTTTGAGTGACAGGTTACAATTTGCTAGATTCTATTTAAAAATTATTACATATTCTTAAAATAACAAGCCCTTCTGCAAAGCATGGAAGGGCTTGTTTATGAAATGACCGGAATTGTCTCATTTATTGCTGGTGGTGATATATTTTTGATTTTTACTATTTGGCTTATCTGGAACAGTCATCTTAAGCTGCCCACTTAATATTAATGGTTTTAAATACTTTCTTGTAAAATAAGTAAAATTTTTATATCCTACGAATGAGCATATTTCTTGCTTGTTTTTTTCTGTTACACAAAATTCTAAAATTGATTGCGTAATATCCTTTGGACTAACTTGGTCACTAACTTGGTCACTAACTTGGTCACTAACTTGGTCACTAACTTGGTCATTTAAATTTGGATCATAGTTTAAATTTTTGAAAGTAACTTTAAAATCCATTGCAGTTGATGAAAATTCAGGTTTAAATTCAGCTTTATATCCTGGAAGCATTTCTGTTTCGCTAATAATCTTTTTTAAACCACTTCCACGTCTCTCCATATACTTCATGCGATGAAATAAATCGGCGATTACAGGATTTCTTCGCATAGAACGTATATTATAAACATCGTATTCTTGAATTGTTCCACCTCCAAACATACCGCCTGGAGAAGCAATTTCTAAACGATCATCAAACATATCAATATGAATTTCACTGCCAAGTACTATATAATCACGGTGTATCAGCGCATTGACAATAGCTTCCGTTATAGCTCGTTCAGCGTAATCAGGTTTATCTACTCTGTATTGTGCTTCTTTAGCAAATCTAACTTTGGAATTGTTTTTAATAAAGCCAGAAGCACTCTTTAATAGATAGATTAAATTTCCTTCATATTCTTTATCATCGAGTGCATCATCGAAAATAGAACCTTTTTCTAAACCGTTCCATCTAGTGCAAAATATGCGTGAATTGTACACTATATGTTGATCGGCCATGAGTTTTCCAGCATTTGTTAAAAAGCCATTTTTATCAGCTAAACCAAAAGAGATATAATCGGATGGCTCAAAATGAAGACCAGTTCTTTCCAGGTAAGTTGCTTCTAGGAGCGTGAAACTATAATCCTTCTTTAAAGCGTCTGTTAATAAAGTGTCAAATGATTGATTGGTTCCTTTTAGAATTAATTCATTAACAATGTAGTCTGGAGCAATTACGCTTTCATTTCCAACACGAACATAAGCTTCCATGACGCCATCCGCTTTGTAATAATAAGGTGTAGAACGACCAGATGAAACTTCTATAGCCAATAGATTTTTATTATCTTCTACAAAGGGTTTTAAATTAAATTGAGGCAGCGGTGTTATACGTTCTTTAATTAAACGACTAATTGCTTCTGCGTCACTTTGCACATCTGATAATCCAATTGGTTCTCTATCATCTGAAATACCAAAAAATAAAGTTCCACCAATGCCATTAGAAAATGCACTAACACTTTTTAACCAGCTTTTTGGTTTCTTTGTTTCAAGTGCAACTTTGAAATCACATTCTGTTGCTTCGGCAATTAATTGTTCAAGCATTATGGATCCTCTTCTTTCTAAATACGTTTTATTTGTCTATATTATACTTGGCATTTTAGGTTGTTTCAATTTTCAAATCAGCATTGTTTATTGTTTATTTGCTCATTTATCTGCTCAGTTAATTATCTATTTGTGATTTATAATAACTTACTTAATAACACGTAAAAACAGATTGATAAAATAGCTTGTAAACTGCGGCTTACAAGTTGAAATATGTATTATTTTATGATGATTACATTTGTTTTTCTAAAAATAAAGAGGAGCCGAATTACTTCGACTCCTCCAAGTATGCGTCCGCAAACGCATACCCCAATTTCTATTAATAATATACTACATGCAAAGGCCAAATTAAAGAATTATATAGAATTTTTTAAGATATGCTTACAAAGTAATGTTCTAATATGGAAAAGACTCATTGAGGTTTTGTTCTCATTGAACCTTTTATTCACTGCCAAAAATTATCTATCAATTTAACTTTGTCAGTAATAATGCTAATATAGCTGAAATAATTCTTGCAAATACAGTGCTCCACCAGATCATTATCT
>CAVBAX010000017.1:0-15463 GCA_963593105.1 Candidatus Methanomethylophilaceae archaeon
TTACAGCTGTAAAATGAGGAATTTCTTGAGATGTAAAAAGTATAATCTTTTCTCTAATAATTTCGGAAATCTTAAATTCTAAAGAAGACACTTCTTCTTGATCTGTTGGATAATATAGAGGACCTTCATTTAAATAAGATATCGCAGTATTTAATAGTTCTTCAATATTTTGATGGTTTAAAGCACTAATAGGAACTATTTCTTTAAAATCATAATGACTACTAGCATAATTGCATCTTTCCATTAGTTTTTCTTTATTAACTTCATCAACTTTATTAAAAACACAAAAAATAGGAATATCAAATCTAAACAATTTATTCAATACTTCTTTATCATCATTATTTAAACCCTTCGTTGCGTCTACTAAATAAAAAATAACATCAGCACCATCAGCTTGAGCATAAGCTTCTTTATTCATATAGGCACCAAGATAATTTTTAGCTTCATGAATTCCAGGTGTATCAACAAAAACTATTTGTACATCATCTCTATTTAAAATGCCTTGAATAGAATTACGAGTAGTTTGAGCTTTATAGGTTGCAATAGCAACTTTCTTATTCAATAAAGTATTAATTAAAGTACTTTTGCCAGCATTTGGTTTTCCAATAAGTGCAATAAATCCTGATTTCATCTAAGTACATCCTTTGGTTCAAAGTTCATAGGTAAAAGTTCCCTAATAGTAACAGTTTTTTCATCAATCTTATTGCTTAAATAAATTGGTGTATCTAAATCAATAAGTTCACTTAATACTTGTCTACAAATGCCACATGGTCCAGCTAGCCTATCGCCATTTGAAACAATAGCTAAAGCAAGTACATCTTCCTTTTTATATCCATTTGCATAAGTAGCGAAAATAGCTGTTCTTTCAGCACAGTTAGTAGCACCAAAAGAAGCATTTTCGATATTACAACCTTTTATATAATTTCCATCTTTTGTCAAAACACATGCGCCTACTTTATAGTTTGAATAAGGAGCATAAGCATTTTCCATAGCTTCAAAAGCCTTTTTAAGAAGTATTTCTTTCATTATAAAATTCTCCTAATCACTACAAATAAACATACACATAACGCAAAGAAACAAGCAACCAAAACCGCACCTGATGAATAGTCTTTAATCACTCTAATTCTTTCATCATATTCTCTTTTGTACATATCACATATTTTTTCTATGCAACTGTTTATCATTTCTAAGCTTATTACCATACCAATACAAATCAAAAAAGCTAGCCATTCATAAGGCTCTAATTTAATTGTTATACCACCTGCAATCGCAAGTAAACCCAACAGAACTTGTGTAAATACTGATTGTTCCTTTAAAGAATCAATAATTCCTCTAATCGCATAAGCAAACTTTTTCATTATTTTAAATCCCCCACAATTTTTTCTTGCAAACCAAACATTACTTCTTCATCCGCTTTTTCCATATGATCATAACCTAATAAATGAAGCATGCCGTGAACAAACAAAAAAACAAATTCTCTTTTTATAGAATGTTCATATTTTTTAGCTTGTGAATTTACTCTATCTACATTAATGAAGATATCGCCTAAATTCACATCATCACACAAATAGTCATAATCATCAGAATCAATATTAGCAAAACTAATAACATCAGTTACCGCATCTTTATTTCGATAATCTCTATTAATGTTTTGAATTTTTCTTTTGCCAACAATAATTAACGATAAATCTAAATCATCTTCGATGCCTAAGACTTCTAAAGTTTTTTTATAATACTTTTTGATATCATCAAAATAAACTTCAAGTTCTTTTTTTCTTGTTAAATCGTAAATTTCTACCATGATTTAATTATACAATCGATTGCCTTACTAATTTCATCAAAAACCTTTTGAAAATTACCTGTATACCAAGGATCTTCGATATCTTTGTATGATAATTTATTAATTTTGTGTTTTGTATCAGAAAACATATCATCAATTAATCTTTGGTTGCTGGAGTCCATGATATAGATATAATCAAAGTCATCGTAGTCTTTTTGACTAATTCTTTTTGCATAATGCCTATCATATGGAATATTATTTTTATCAAGAGTTTGTTTTGCCAAATAATAAATATCATTACCTATTTCTTCATTACTTAAAGCTCTGGACTCACAATAACAGTCTAATCCCTTGGTTTTATATTTAAAAATAAATTCAGCCATAGGACTTCTGCAAATATTGCCGTGACATACAAATAATATTTTTCTCATAAATTTCCTTTCTATTTGAATGTTTTTTAGTTTATATCACATTTATTATTTTTTAGAATTTGATAAAACTATTATATTTTGTAAGGTTAATAAAAAGCGCTATAATTTCTAAACTAATCCAATGATTGTATTAGACCTGATTTTTTAAGCGAAAAATAAATTAAAGGTAAAAGGATTATATGAATAATAATAGCTGGTGCAGTAGAAATAAAATAAGAAGTAAGCCATATATTAATAGAATATGTTGTTTTCAAAATCATTGCATGCACTATTCCACCGATAATTCTACCAATAACCATCGCAACAATTAATGATGCATATACTTTAAATCGCCCTTTATATTTTTTAAATAGATGCATACATAAGCCACTAACCATCCCATATGCAGGAAGCTCAAAGCACATACAAATTAAAGTTGAACCTTGAGGCATACCATATAATAAATTATTAAATAGTGGGCAAACTAAGCCAACAATAATTCCTTCAAATGGTCCAAGTATCAAACCTGTTAGTAATGGTGAAATATGCATTGGTGAAAACAATACACCACCATTAGGTATCAATCTAATAATTGGCGGAAGCACTAATCCCAAGGCGATCATCATCGCCATTACTGTTAATCTTTTTGTGTTTTTCACTTAGTCTCCTCTAATATTTTTTTTCTTATTTGCGAAATGGGTTTATTGGTTTTTTTAGCTATTTTTGCTAAATCTTCATATTCTATTTTTTCTTTTTTTATATTATAGCCAAAACTTTTTTTAATTCTAACCTTACCAAAATCAGTATCAACTTCCTCAATATGACGCTGTAAGGTGTGTCTAATACAACTAGTCTCTCTTATGCCAAGTGTTGTTAAATGTTTAAACATTAGCTCAATTATTTTATCTTTATCTTTTATTTTGCATAAAACAGTAAAGACGTAGCCTGGTCTATTTTTTTTCATATAAACTGGAATAACACAGATATCTAGAGCATCATTATCAAATAAAATATCATAGACAAAACCAATTTCTTCTGGAGTCATATCATCAATATTGCATGTTAGTTCTATCACTTCACCATCATCATTCATTTCGCCAATAAAGGTTCTAAGACAATTAGCAACAGGAAAATCCTTCCTTCCCATACCATAACCAATTTTATGTACTTTTAATGTAGGTTGATTTTCAAATGAATCCGCAAAATATTTTAATAAGGCAGCACCAGTTGGTGTGCATAATTCACCATTTACATTTCCAGCATATGTTGGGATGCCAATTAAAATATTTGCTGTTGCCGGAGCCGGTATTGGTAGTATACCATGAGCACACTTAACCATGCCATTACCCAAGGCTATGTTTGAACAAATGATTCGATCTGCATTAATCATTTCAAATAAAATACAATTACCCACGATGTCTACTAAAGCATCTATTGTACCTACTTCATGAAAATGAATATTATTAATATCTTTCCCATGAACCTTGCATTCTGCATTAGCTAATATTTCGTAGACATTCTTTGCATCATCTTTAACTTTTTGGCTTACTGGTAAATTGTCGATAATAGAATCAATATCTTTTAAGTTCATTGTAATAGTCTTATGATGACTATGCCCTTCATCATTAATGATGGTATTAGGATAATGGTCCAAAATAATTTGTATTATTTTGTTGGTTTTATCATTGTCGTGGTCACAAATATAAGTTAAATTAGGTTTGTTATAGCTAATATTAGACACACCTTTTACTTCTTTTATATGATTTAACAAATGATGTATTTGTTCATCACCTATATTGTCTAGATAAAGCTTAAATAAAGCTTCATTATCAGCTAAAGTTATTTCTTCTTCACCATTTATTTTTACTTCTATGTGCGTGCCTAAAATACCACATTTATTAGATGGTAGTGCCTTGGCTTCAACTCCCTTAAGCCCTAAAGAATTCATTTTATTTATGAACGTTTCTTTATCAACAAGTTCGCTTAGTGCGCCCATAAGCATATCACCAGCGCATCCCATTTTACATTCTAAATACAATACTTTCATAAAACCTCTTTATTCTAGTGCGTTGACTATCTTATCAAGCCAATCGCTTATTTTATTATGTTTAGGATATTGTATCTCACATTGTCGACATTTTATACAAGAGCTTGTTTTTGAGCGCAAATCTTTAATCACCAAAAAAATATGGGAATTCGTGTTGTTATGAAAAGCGCTAAATCTATTGAATATGTAAATACATTTGGAATGAACAATTTAATCATCACGTTATAAAACATTTAATTAAAAAAACTTAGAGAATCTTCTAAGCTTTTTAATTATTACTCACTAATCTTCGATATAGATTCATTTTTTAAATATGACGCTGAATTTACTCCAATCATCATAACCAATAATACATTTACATTTTTATCTTTCTTAAGGCGTTTATCTAATTGCCGAAACTTTTTCAATATAAGCTTATATTAAAATAATAAATTCTTATACTATTCAATTGGTTTTTCCATTTTGGAAGATACTTTCTAATCAAATTATAAAACTTGTACAATTTAAACTCGCGCGATAATTTCATCAAGTATTTCAATAGCTTCTTTAATCATACCATCGCAGTGTACCTTTTTAACACCACCTTCTTCAGCATTTTTCTTTAACAAATCTACACAATTAATCAAGCCACAATGATTATCCATCATTCTTTTTCTAAACTCATTTAATGTTGGAATATCATTAATCCCCTTTAAACCCAAGACCATAAGACCAGCTGTAATTGTGCCGCATACACCACCGTTTTTCATGCCACTACCAAAGTTAAAACCTAAATCAAAGGCTGTCTTTTCATTTAAGTTAATTTCTTCACCATAGGCACAAAGAATGGCTTGTGCACAATTAAAATGAATATTAGGATTTTCTCTTAATTCTAATGCTTTTTCTACATGTTTGTTCATACTTTAAAATAACCCCACAATCAAAGAAGTAGCTAGCGCTACAAATACAAACGTAATGATGCCTCTTAAAAAAGAATCAATATGTTTTTTCAGATCTTGATAAGCTTCCTTTTCTGGCAAGATAGAAAACCTAATTCTTTTTGTATTACGCCACCACAACAAATCAATAACTAATAAATCAAATAGATTTAATATTTCACCTGTAATTAAAAAGAAAATAAAAATATCTAGAAAATTTGTAAACTCTAAACGATCTTTAAAGACAACACCAAATACCGAAAACATGATAGTAAATATTATTAAATTAGCAATCATAATAGTTAATGGGTCTTTATCTTCTGGTGCAATCTTTTTTAAATCACTATCTTTTCTAATAGCCTTTTGAACTTCGTCTGGATAAGACCTAAATCCCATCATATTTTTGGCGTCATTACCAGTATTTTTAAAACAAATATAAAATAAAAGACCGCAGAAAAATACTACAAATAAAATTCTAAATTCCATCAAAATAGCATCTCTCCTTTCACATATTTATGCTTAATACCGCCTTTATAATCAAGTCCTAGATAAATAGATCTTTCTAATCTTTCTTCTAGACTTAAATCAAGTGTAGTCTTAAGTAAACTATCATCAAGTATCAAAGCATCAAATTCATAGTCTTTTTTAAAGCTGCCAACTTTTCCAAAGAACTCTCCACCTTTTAAAGTAGCTAAATAAAACGCTTCTTTAAATGATAATGCTTTATAGTCTTGGCTTATTACACGCCAATAAAGTTTAGATACTTCAATAGTTTTAGTGATCGTTTGAAACATTGATTCACTTGTTCCTCCTGCCACATCGCTACCTAAGCCCATATTCATATTAAGATCTAAATATTTTCTAATTGGCGCAATGCCACTGGATACATTCATATTGCTAGATGGGCAATGAGCAATATAAACATCATTATCTTTCATAAGTTTTATTTCTTCATCACTTGAATATACACAATGTGCCATTATAGTCTTATAAGCATAACCATCTTTTTTACCAAATAAGCCATATTCATTATAGGCATCACCATAAAATTTACTATTAGGACAAAGTTTCTTTACAAGTTCTATTTCACCTAAATTTTCTGATAAATGTGATTGTAAAGGAACCTTATATTTTTTAACCAATCCAGCTAATTTATACATTAAATCATCCGTGCAACTTGGTATAAATCTTGGTGTAATAATTGGATAAGTGTTCTTATATTTATCTTTTATTTCTTCAAGCCAAGTGATAGTGTCTTCATAAGAATTAGTTTCTACTAAAGGTTTTGGTGCATCTCGATCCATATTAACCTTACCAACATAACTAATTAGACCACTGTTTTCTAATTGATTCATTAATTCAATCGTGGCAGGTGTATGTCTTGAAGCAAATATTGAAAGTCTTGTTGTAGCACTTTTTCTAAGCTCTTCCACAAAAATTTTATAAGCTTTTTTAGCATAATCTAAATCTTCATATTTAGCTTCTTCTTTAAAAGCCTCATATTTTAACCAATCAAGAAGTTCATAGTCCATACCTAGTCCTCTATAAGTATATTGAGGAGCATGAATATGTAAATCAACCATACCTGGTATGATTAAACAATCACTATAATCTTTTACTTTTAAATCTTTGTAAACTTCAGGAATTTGATCAAATATTCCTTTTGAGATTCCTTCATCACAGATTAAATACCCTGATTTACAAACAAGTTCATCCCTAGATTCACTATAACAAATATTTCCTTTTAAAATAAAACTATTCATGTTTTAATTATGACACATTAAAAGCCCTTTTTGTATAAAGGGCTTTTAAATCTAGTCTATATCGTCTTTTAAATCCTTTGCAGCAGCTTCTATAACCTTTTGTGCAACATTGTTAGGTGCAGGTTCATAGCGATCAAAATCAATTACATAAGTTCCTCTACCCTTAGTCATAGATCTTAATTCAGTTGCGTATTTAATCATTTCCGCCATTGGCACTTCAGCATCAATAGTTACATAACCATCATTTGTACGGCCAGTATCCATAATCATACCTCTACGTTTATTAAAGTCGCCAATCAAATCACCTACATATTTTTCAGGTGTAATAACATGCACCTTACCAATAGGTTCTAGTAAGATAGGGCTAGCCTTAGGAATACCGTTTTTAAACGCTATCTTAGCAGCAGCTTCAAATGAATTAGGTTTAGAATCAACTGGATGATATGAGCCATCATATAATGTAGCTTTTACATTAACTACCCTGCATCCTGCTAGCGGGCCTTTCGCCATACAAGCCTTTAATCCAGCTTCAACTGAAGGGAAGAAATTTTTAGGAACAGCACCACCGAATACCTCTTCATTAAATACTAAATCTTCACTGTCTGGATTATATTCAAATCTAATCCAAACATCGCCAAATTGTCCAGCGCCACCATTTTGTTTTTTGTATTTTCCTTGAACTTCCGATTTTCCTCTGATTGTTTCACGATATTGGATTTTAGGTTCTTTAAGACAAATTTCAACTTTGTATCTATTTTTAAGCTTGTTAACTACAACATCCATTTGTTGATCGCCAACACAATACAATACTTGTTCACCTGTCTCAGTATTTCTAACAAGATTAATTGATTTATCTTCAATTAAAATCTTCTTTAAAGCATCAGACATCTTATCTTCATCATCTTTAGTCTTAGGCGAAATAGCCATGCCTAACATTGGACGAGGATATTCAATTAAAGGATACTTAACAACTAACTCCTTAGTACACAATGTATCACAAGTTTCAGATACACTTAATTTAGTCAAGGCAACAATATCGCCACAATGTGCCTTATCAAGAACTTGTTGGTTTTTACCACACATCGTATATAGTGCACCAGCTTTTTCATTAGTTTCTTTATTAGCATTATATAAAGGCGTTTGTAAAGTTAAACAGCCTGACATTACCTTAAGATAAGAAATCTTACCAACAAAAGGATCCACTACCGTCTTAAAGATTTTGCCAGTAAATGGTGCTTCATCATTTGTTTTAACCTTTATGCCATCGACTTCAATTTCTTCGTTTTCTGAATAAACCGGTGCAAAGCTAGCTAAGAAGTCCAATATTTCACCAACACCATAGCCCGATATAGCACAACCTCCAAGTATTGGTTTAATTTCGCCAGCTTTAAGAGCAATTTTTAAGCCAGTCTTCTTTTCTTCTTTAGTAAAAGATTCGCCAGCAAAGAACTTATCCATCATCTCATCACTTGTAGCTGCAACTACTTCCATGATTGACTCATAGTATGGATCATTTTCATCATAAATTGTCTTTCTTACGCCAACCATCTTGTTGCCATCCATTTCAGGTACAAGGAATGGAACAGCACCAGCACCATAAACATCAGTAATGCTTTTAGCAATTTCATCAAATTTCATGCCTTCATCAGCATTGTTGATTAAAAAACACATTGGAATGCCAAGTTTAAGGGCTAAATTAGCTGCCTTTTCGGTACCTGATTGTTGGCCTTCTTTACCACTTACAAATATCAAAGCCAAATCAGCAACACTAGCGCCTGATATCTTATCGCCTTCATAATCTAGATAGCCTGGAGTATCAATGAAATTAAGTTTTCTACCTTTCCATTGAATTGGAGCAATAGCTGAATAAACCGATAATCCTCTTTTTGCTTCTTCTGGATCAAAATCCATAGCAAGGTTTCCATCGGCGTTATTACCCATTCTATCTATTTCATTGGTTAAAAGTAGAGCATTTTCAATAAAAGTAGACTTACCAGATCCTGCATGTCCTAGTAAAACAATATTGCGGACATCTTTACCATCATATTCTTTCATTAGATAACGCCCTCTAATTCTTCAGGGACACCATTTCTAAAATAGTCTCTTGCAGTTTTGCCATTATTATCTTTAGCGTTCTTATCTGCGCCCTTATTAACTAAATATACAACCTCATCAACATTGCCTTGGTAGCAAGCTCTCATTAAAGCATTACAGCCCTTATTATCTTGAGCATTAATATTTGCACCCTTGTTTAACAACAAGTGAACAGTTTCAACCTTACCAGCATTAATTGCGTCAATTAAAGCAGTTCTTCCTTCTTCATCTTTAATTTCTAAATCAGCACCACTATCAATTAAATATTCAACAACATCAGTGTGACCTTCATAACTAGCTCTGATTAATGCGCTTCTTTGTTTATTATCTCTAGCATTAACATTTGAGCCAGCTTCTACAAGCATCTTAACAATGCCTAAATTGCCTCTTTTAGCTGCACCCATAAGCGGAGTCTTATTCTCAACATCTCTGCTTCTTACATCGGCACCTTTTTCTAGTAACAACTTAACAATTTCATCAAATCCTCTTTTGCTAGCTCTTGCCAATGCATTTCTATTTTCAGTATTAGTAGTCTCAACATCAGCACCTTCTTCTAAGCATTTTCTTACTGTTTCAAGATCTCCTGCCTTAACAGCTGCATAGAAAGTTTTGTTTAATTCTTGTGTCATAATTTTTATCCTCCTTTATGATAAAAAAAGAACGCAGACATACGCGTTCATATTAAAGAATTAGTTTTAAGCAACACAACGCTTTGGGTATTTACCCTGTCTACATTAAATAGTAATTTTCTTGCATTATGTACTCTCATATTTCTTACCTTGACTTAATTATATGTAGATAATTTAACAAGTACAAGAAATTAAAATAAAAATATACATTAAAAATGTAAGCGCTTTACATTTTGCCCATAAAATAAAAAAATCTCTAGACATTCTAAAGATTATGTGATTATACTTGATGGCCTTGAAGAATCAAAACTCACACCTTTATATAGTGCTTTTATAATATTTTTAGTAAACACAATTTCAATAACAAGTAATGTAGCACTAACTGTACGACTTAATGTTGAAGTTTTTTATTAGAGCTATAGTCTCAATAGATACTTTTAATTAAAGTTTCATAATCAGTCATATGTAAACTTAAAACTTCATGAAATCTTTTAGAATGATTAGGTATCACAAAATGTAATAGTTCATGCCATAAAACAGCTTCTAAACATTTATCATCAAAATGAATTAATTTTTCATTAATTGTAATCAAGTTCTTTTTAGGATAATTAATGCCCCATGCTGATTTCATAATTCTGAATTTATAATCCGGCTTAAGATGATAACCGTAATCCTCTATTACTTTTAAATATCTATCTTGCTTTTCTTCTATTAGCTTAAGTAAGACTTTCTTTCCTTCTTTATAAAATACTTTTAAAGCGTTATCAATATCAGGACTGCTTGAATAAATAAGAATTGTATCTTCCATTGTAACCACTCTGCTTCTTCCTTGTAGAAGATATAAACGATACTTTTTGCCTAAATAATATATATAATCATCAACAATCAACTTACTATCTTTGTGTTTGTTTTCTCTATTACTTATCCAATCAGCTTTTGATTCTACAAACTTTATGATTTCGGTTTTACTTAGCCATTTTGGACAAGTTACCTCTAAGGTATCTCCTTTTATTCTTAAGTAGATATTTTTAATGTTTTTTCTAATTACCACTAATTCAAAATATTTGTCATTAACTTTAATCATACTCTTATAATTATAAATGAGGTGTGAATATGAATATAAGTCTTTTAGAACCAATTGGAATAAGCGAAGAAGAAATAAACAGACTAAGCAAACCTATTACCGAATTAGGACATAACTTTACTTATTACAATAATAAAACAACAGATATTAATGAACTAATCAAAAGAAGTAAGAAACAAGACATTGTGATGATTGCCAATAATCCTTACCCCAAAGAAGTAATTGAAGCCACAGATAAATTAAAAATGATTGCGGTAGCCTTTACTGGTATTGACCATATTGATATAAAGACAGCTAAAGAAAAAAACATAGAAATTATTAATTGCGCTGGCTATTCTGATATAGCGGTAAGTGAACTAGTAATTGGTTTAACTTTATCATTACTTAGAAAAATTAATGAAGCAGATACCGCAACAAGAAATAATCAAAATAGTAATGGTTTAATAGGAGTTGAATTAGCTGATAAGACAGTAGGCATTATAGGATGTGGCCATATTGGCAAGAAAACAGCTGAACTTTTTAAAGCGTTTGGTTGTAAAGTGCTTGGATATAATCATAGTCCCATTAATAGTGACTTTATAAAACAAGTAGAAATTGAAGAACTATTAACTAAGTCGGATATAATCTCTTTGCATCTTCCAAGTAATGAAGAAACATATCATTTTATTGATGAAAAGAAAATAAATATGATGAAGCCATCTGCATTATTTATAAATTGTGCTAGAGGGGCTATAGTCGACAATAAATATCTAGCATACGCTTTAAATAACGATTTAATTAAGGGCGCAGCAATCGATGTATACGACATAGAGCCGCCGTTAAACAATGATTATCCCTTACTAAATTGTAAAAACATTTTATTGACCCCACATATAGCATTTTTAACTAAAGAAGCAATGATAAAAAGAGCTAGTATAGAATTTAATAATGTTATTGAATATTTAAAAAGATAAAAAGAAAAGATCCTATTGGACCTTATGTTCTTTAAATGGGGCGATTGATGGGACTCGAACCCACGAATGCCAGAGCCACAATCTGGTGTGTTAACCAACTTCACCACAACCGCCATCGCTTATTTATTCTAACCTTTATAGAGATAAAAGTAAAGACATTTTTTTAAAAAGTAAGAGCGACTATTTATCGCCCTTACTTATTTTATTTTCATCTAATTTTTTATAATGTACCAAGCCAAAATAGCCAATAGTTGAAGTAATTAAAGCGCCAAGACAATCAATCATTAAATCATCCATTGTATCTACTAGTGCTAATCTGCCAATAAGATTAGTTCCATCTTCAAGCCTAAATTTTTGCATATTTAGACCAAGTAATCCATCAAACGAGAATTCATATATTTCCCATAAGACACCTACCGATACCGCAAAACAAAACGCAAACAAAGCTACAAAGAATGGTGATAATTGTAATTTAATCGCATCATTTTTATTTAAGACATTAACTACATCAAAGCCAAGCGAGCCAAGCATTCCTGCAGAAAATGCATGTAATACCGTATCCCAGTGTTCAAAGCGATAATAGAAAGATCTAACTTCTCCTAATATTATTGCCATATATAAGAATATAAAATAAGCGATAACAGTATTAGTTGGGATAGTTACATGAAAACGTTTGCTTAAAAAACTTGGTAAATGTAAAACCACCAATCCTAGTGTACATTGTAGAAGCATCAAGACATAATCACTTTTTTGTCTTGTAAGCGTATTAACATCTTCACTAGGTGCTGTGATAATCATTGTCACCGAATAGATTATCGATAAGATAAATCCTATTAGTACAAAGTAATATAATTTTTCTGTTTTTTTGAATTTCATAGAGTTATTATATCGTAATTAATCATTATAGATAGAATAATACTCTACTAATTCATCAATAATAGTTTGTTTTTCTTCATCGGTTAAAGTGCGCTCAGTCGCATCATGTCCTTCAACTGTGCCTGAATGGTAATAAACTAGTTCGCCATCTTTTACAAATAATAAAGCAGGAACATAGACGATTCCATCTTCATCTAATTGATCGAAAACAAAATTATAGATAGTTTCAAATAAAGGTTCATTATAGTTACCATCATCATCTGTATGTCTTAAATCGCCTTCTTTTGTACCATCTGGTCTAACATTTAAAGCATAAGTCAATTCAAGTAAATCATCTTTATCACTTAAATAATCAGAAACAATTGGGCCAAGTTCCTTGCACCATGGACATGCATCAAAGTACATATATAAGACAAAAGTTTCTTTGTTTTCTAGCTTTGTAACTGCATCTTGAATACTTATTTGATTTTCAGCGATCTTATAGCTAGCTTTTTCTTCCTCTTCACATGATTCAATTCCACACGCTGAAGCTTCATCACTTGTTTCTTCTGTTGTCACAGGTTCTTCTTGAGCTTTATTTGAACAAGCTGTAAATATAAATAATACAAGTAAAACAGATAATATTTTTTTCATTAAATAATCTCCTTAATTCTAGCGGGAACACCTACCGCAATATGATTTTTAGGCACATCTTTCAAGACTACAGCATTAGCTCCAATTTTAACATTATCACCTATCTTAATATCGCCAAGAACTTTAGCGCCGGCGCCTATTTCAACATTGTTTCCTATAGTTGGATGTCTTTTGCCTTTGTCTTTGCCAGTACCACCTAGTGTTACCCCATGAAACATTTTAACATCATCACCGATTATTGTCGTCTCACCAATGACAACGCCCATTCCATGGTCTATAAACAATCCTTTTCCTATTGTTGCTCCAGGATGGATTTCGATACCGGTAAATAGTCTTGTGAGTTGCGATAATAATCTAGCTAAAAATAATAAACGTAAATTATACAAGAAATGAGCAATTCGATAAAAGAATATCGCATGGATACTTGGATATAACAAAATTATCGAAACAGCATTAGTTGCAGCAGGGTCACTTTCTTTTATATTTTTTATTTGTCTTTTAACATCTTTAAATAACATATTAATTAAACAAATCTAATGATAAGTAACGATTACCAGTATCTGGCAAAATTACTACAATATTTTTACCTTCATTTTCTTT
The DNA here is from genome assembly GCA_963593105.1 of Candidatus Methanomethylophilaceae archaeon. Lineage (GTDB taxonomy): Bacteria > Bacillota_I > Bacilli_A > Erysipelotrichales > Erysipelotrichaceae > Colivicinus. Next base: position 13,787 of record CAVBAX010000017.1, read on the forward strand.
TCTTTGTGCTAATTTCATTGCCGCATAAATTGCAGCACCAGAAGAAATACCAACTAGAACACCTTCTTTTTTAGCAATCTTATTTGTAGTAGCGAAAGCATCTTCGTTTGAAACAGTAATTATTTCATCATAAATTTCGGTATTTAAAGTATTAGGAACAAAACCTGCGCCAATACCTTGAATCTTATGAGGACCTGATACACCTTGTGTTAAAACTGGTGAAGATAAAGGTTCAACACCTACTACCTTAATATCTTTATTTTTTTCTTTTAAGAATTTACCAACACCCGAAATTGTTCCACCTGTTCCAATGCCAGCCACAAAAATATCAACTTTACCATCTGTATCTTCATAAATTTCTGGGCCTGTTGTCTTATAGTGAGCCAAAGGATTTGCCATATTTTCAAATTGACCTGCGATAATTGAATTTTCAATTTCTTCATGAAGCTCATTAGCCTTTTCAATTGCACCCTTCATACCCTTAGCTCCATCAGTTAAGACAACTTCAGCGCCATAAGCCTTCATTAAAGCGATTCTTTCCTTTGACATAGTAGAAGGCATAGTAATAATTGTCTTATAACCTTTTACAGTCGCAATCATAGATAGGCCAATACCAGTATTGCCGCTTGTTGGTTCAATAATTGTCGAACCTTCTTTCAAGATTCCTTTAGCTTCATAATCTTCAATAATTGATAAAGCAATCCTATCTTTAATTGAACCAGCTGGGTTTAAATATTCAAGTTTACCAATGATATGTGCTTTAATATTTTCATCTTTTTCTAATCTTTTAAATTCAATAAGTGGCGTCTTGCCTACAAGCTCTGTTACATTTTGTTTAATATTCATAACCTTACCTCCTGTTAAACAAAAAGGGATCTCCTCATCGGAAATCCCTTGTAATCATTCAATTAAAAAGCCGACAAGAAAACTGTTATATTTGCATATACTCCTTGCAGCAACAACAATTTCTAGTTTCTAAACTTTTCACGTAATTAATATACCACACTTGTCAAATAATGAAACAATTTATTATTCATTTGGACCAATTTTATCTAAAAGCCCGCTTTCCTTAAGTCTAGGATATAAAGCTAAATAAATAACACTAGCGATAATTATCGCAAGAATTGCGTTAATAAATGTAGTAACAAATTTAGCTAAAGCTAAATAAGTAATTGCTTTTTCACCATTACCTAAAATAATCAAATAATACAAATAAGAAAATAAAGGCTCGCCAATACAATTAAACAACATGCCAGCGCCACTTGATAAAACTATAGCCTTTTTTAAATCCTTGCCAGACTTTGTATTGATCTTAAAAAGTTTATGAGCTACAAGTCCTGTAACCAAGCCAATACCAAGTTTTAAGATAATAGTCTTAGGAGCAACCGTAATATAAACAGGATCTAAAATATCACCTATTCCCATACCAATAGCCCCAGCAACACCACCTGGTAAGCCACCTAGAAGTAAAGCGCCTAATACACAAAATGTATTACCTAAATGGAAAGAAGTATAGCCAACAGGAGTTGGAATTTTGATTTGTAGAAACGTAAAAGCTACATAGCATAAAGCGGCCATTAAAGCAGTAATTGATAATTTTAATACAGCATTCTTTTTCATAGTTAGTCTCCTAAACAAGAATTAGTATATAATCATGTTGGATATATTAAAATAACC
>CAVBAX010000018.1:0-15442 GCA_963593105.1 Candidatus Methanomethylophilaceae archaeon
GTACTAGGCTTTGTTCCGCAAATGTTAGTGTTATTCTTCTTACTTGCTTTCCTTGAAGCATGTGGTTATATGGCTAGAATTGCGTTTGTTCTTGATAGAATCTTTAGAAAGTTTGGCTTATCTGGCAAATCATTTATCCCAATGCTTGTTGGTACAGGTTGTGGTGTTCCTGGTATTATGGCATCTAGAACTATTGAAAATGAAAGAGATAGACGTATGACTATCATGACTACTACATTTATTCCATGTGGTGCTAAAGTTCCATTTATTGCGATGATTGCTGGTGCAATTTTCGGTGGTTCACCTTGGGTATCTACTAGTGCATATTTTGTAGGTATGGCTTCAATCATTGTATCAGGTGTCATCTTAAAGAAAACAAAGATGTTCTCTGGTGATCCTGCTCCATTTGTTATGGAACTTCCTGCTTATCATATGCCTAGATTTATTGATGTTTTAAGATCAATGTGGGAAAGAGGCTGGTCATTTATTAAAAAGGCTGGTACTATCATTGTTCTTTCGACAATCTTTGTTTGGTTCGCTACTTATTTTGGTGTAGTAGATGGAACTTTCAAAATGCTATCTGAAGATCAAATTGACTATTCAATTTTAGCTAAGCTTGGTAGTTTAATCTCTTGGATCTTTATTCCTCTTGGTTGGGGTAATTGGCAAGCAACCGTTGCAAGTATTACAGGTTTAGTTGCGAAAGAAAATATCGTTGCGACTATGTCAATCTTATATGGTGGTGGTGAGCTAAGCACTTATGCTACTTTAGCAAGTCATTTTACAACTATTACTGGTTACTCATTCTTAGTGTTCAACTTATTATGTGCTCCATGTTTTGCGGCAATTGGTGCTATTAAAAGAGAAATGAATAACTCTAAGTGGACTTGGTTTGCGATTGGTTACCAATGTGGATTTGCATATATAATTGCTTTCCTTGTTACTCAATTTGGAAATGCATTTACTGGTAGTTTAAATGTATTTGGCTTGATTGTTGCGATTGCTATTACATGTGTTATGATTTATATGCTATTCTTCAAGAAATATAAAGAAGCTAATAAATTAGAAACTAAATAAAAAGGAGTATATATGGGCACTGCTGTTGTATTAATCATTTTAATTGCTATCGTGGTATTTATTGTTAGAGGCATGATTAATGATAAAAAAGCTGGCAAAAATCTCTGTACACATGATTGTACTAGCTGCGGTAGCCATGGTTCTTGTCATAAACTTTCTGATTTAAGAAAAGATTTAGACAAGGCTAGAGAAAATTTATGAAATACACTTTAAAAATTGATGGAATGTATTGTTCAATGTGTGAATCACATGTTAATGATGCTATTAGAAACAACTTTCAAATTAAAAAAGTTAAATCTAAACATAAAACAGGTGATGTCTTAATTGAGACAAATACTCCATTAGATACAGAAAAATTAACTAATACCTTAAATTCAACTGGCTATAAAGTATTAGATCTTAAGGAGGAGGCTTAAAAACCTCTTCTTTTTTTATATGCTAACATTACAAATTTAAAAGAAATGGTGATTAATCAAAGATACTTATAATCGCAAGTGTTAACTTTTATTATGATTGTATATAGCTATCATTAAGAATTAGGATTAAGTTTTATTGTTAACTATAATTAGAAAAGAATAGAACTAAAGCTCATAATGTATGCAATGACAAATTGATATTAATAGACTTGTTATAAGAACATTAATAAACAAATAAAAAAGGATTGAGTTTTCAATCCTTAATTAACGATATTTTTTCTTAGTTACTTCGATATTATTTAAAATTACTGGAATTACAATTGGATTACGATTAGTCTTTGAATAAAGATAAGGTTCTAGTGTATTTTTTATACAATTCTTTAAATCATTAAAAGTAACTTTTTGTTTCATTGTTTCTTTAAGTGCTTCATATACAAGAGCCTCGGCTTCCTTAATCATTGGCTGATTTTCCTTAATATAGACAAAGCCCCTTGAAACAATACCAGGCTTACATAAGATTTTATTAGTTCTAGAATCAATACATACAACAACCGCAACCATACCATTATCGGCAAGTATTTGTCTATCTTTTAAAACACTTGTTGATAGACCTGAAACATCTCTTCCATCAACATATATTGCATCAGTTTGAATTCTGGTATTTGATCTAAAAACTTCGCCATTTCTAAGTACTAAGGCATCACCATTTGCACAAATGAAACAGTTTTCTTCTGGAATTCCAGTTTCTACACCAGTTGCAGCATGTAGCTTTAGCATTTTATATTCACCATGGACCGGCATGAAGTATTTAGGTTTAACTAATTGAATCATTAGTTTTTGTTCCTCACTTGAAGCATGTCCGGTGGTATGTAAAGATTGGAAAGTTTTATTTTCTAATACTCTTGCACCATTTCTTACAAGTTGGTTAATAATTCCAGATACATTTAAAGCATTTCCAGGAATTGGATTACTTGAAAGTACTACAGTATCGCCAGGAATTATCTTGATATATTTATGCACACCATTGGCGATTCTTGATAAAGCAGCAAGGGTTTCACCTTGTGAGCCAGTGCATACAATACATACTTCACTAGGTTTAAAAGAGTTAACCATTTCTTGAGTTATAAATGTATCATTTGGAACATCAATAGTTTTTAGTTGTTTGCCTATTTCAACAACATTTTCCATAGAACGGCCAAGTACTAGTACTTTTCTATCACATTCATATGCTGATTTAATAATCTGAGCTAATCTATTAACATTTGAAGCGAAAGTAGAAACAATTAATCTGCCTGGTGTTTTCTTGATGATATCATATACTGTCTTTGCGACTTTCTTTTCCGATATTGAAAAACCCTCAACTTCTGAATTTGTTGAATCTGACATAAGTAGGGTAACTCCAGCAGCACCGATATAGGCCATCTTTTGATAGTCAGCGTTATTACCAATTGGTGTTAAGTCAAACTTGAAATCACCAGTTTCTACAATTCTGCCATTTTCTGTATTAATTAATACACCAAGAGAATCGGGAATTGAGTGTATTGTGTTGAAGAAACCAATTTTGAAATATTTTGTTGAAATAGAACTATCTTCATTTATTTCTTCAATCTTTACATTGAAATTCTTTCTTCTTTCGTTTAGTTTCTTTTCAATAAGCGCTTTGGCAAATCTTGGCGCATATATTTTATTTATCTTACAAGCCATTAAAAGGAAAGGAATACCGCCAATATGATCTTCATGACCATGGGTAATAATCAAACCTTTGATTTTATCTTGATTTTTTATTAAATGGGTATAATCAGGAATAACGTATTCAACACCTAAAAGGTCATCATCAGGGAACTTAACACCAGCATCAACAATTATTATTTCATCATCTTGTTCGAAACAATACATGTTTTTACCGACTTCTCCAAGTCCACCTAATGCATAAACTAGCGTATCTTCTTTAACGTTATAGTTGACACCATTATAAGCATTAGCTCTATTAGCTTTCATTTAACCTCCATTATTATATCTATTCTTAAATCACCTTTATTTTAATTTAAAAAATTATCTTATTCAAGACAAATTGCTTCTTCATCGACATAATAAGGATCTTCCTTATTTATATAGTCATAGAATAAGACACCTCTAAAATGATCTAACTCATGTTGAAGCACGATAGCAAGATAACCATTAGCTTTTATTTCAACATTTGAATTTGTTAATAAATCATAACCCTTAACTTTAACTCTAGCACTTCTATAGATGTAGCCTTTGTGTGCATCGACAACTGAAAGACATCCTTCGCCTGTTTTTAAATAAGCTTTTTCAATGGAATTAGAAACGATTTTTGGATTAACTAAAGCATATTCAGTTTCAATATTTCCATCTTCATCCTTTATGATGATTGAAGTCATTTTCTTTAAAACACCAATTTGTACAGCTGAAATGCCAACAGCTGGTCTTAAGTCTTTTTCTTGAGCAATTTCATCTATTGTTGATTCATAAACATATTTATGCATATCTCTTAATATTTGTTCATCCTCTTTACTTAAAGGTAAAGTCACATCTATGCTTCTTTGTCTAAGTATTGGATTATCATCTTTAACAATTGTTTCATTATTTATAATCATGCAAAATATTATAATACGAATTGTTTTGAATTTGTATTATTATGCTAAAATTTTAGTTGTGAAAAATAAAAATATTAAACAAAAAAAGAAACATAGACGTTTTTCTTTGTTTCCTGCATACTCTGATAAATTATTGATTTTCGCTATGTTTATATTAATAATTTATTCATCAATTATGGTTGCTTCAGCTGCAATGGGTGAAGGAGCTGGTGATACTGGTGTTGTTACTAACACTTTAAAAAGACAAGCTTTGTTCGCTTTTGTTGGCATAGTTGGTATGTATTTTGCCACAAGGAGTGATTGGCTACTTAAGTGTAAAAATGAGGTGCTTTATTTATTATATGGTTTTGTATTTGCACTGCTTATATCATGTAGATTTTTTAAAGCAACTTATGGTGCTTATGGTTGGATAAGGATAGGTGGTATTTCAATACAACCATCAGAATTTGCCAAAATATTTATGATGCTGTTTGCGGCAAAATTGTTTGCTAAAGATCGACATGAAGAAAACATTAAAAATTTAAAGATTTATATTGCTTGCTCAGTTTTATTGTTTATTACTATATTAGGACTTCAACATGATTTAGGTAGTGCAGTAGTACTATTTGGTATGTGCTATATTATGTTATTGATAGTTCCTTATAAAGAACTTAATGCTGCTAGAAAGCTGATGCTAGTATTAATTGTATTTGTCTTAATTGGTATTGTTGTTATTTTCTTGCCTAGTGTTAATAGTTTTTTAGAGGAGCACTCTTCTAGTTATCAAATAGGAAGATTTTTAGCTGCTAATAATCCATTTAAGTATCAATATGATGTAGGTTATCACTTAATAATGGGACTTGTATCATTTGCTACCGGTGGTTGGTTTGGCGTAGGCTATGGCCAATCTATTCATAAGTATATGAATTTCCCAAATCCAACTACTGACTTTATTTTGCCAGTAATTGTTGAAGAAATGGGTATTGTAGGTGGCTTTTTACCTATTATGGTTTTATATGGAATTATCTTTTTTAAATTAATTAGATATTCAATTAAAACACCTTATATGACTGGTAAGATTATTCTGGTTGGCACATTCGCTTATTTCTTTATTCACTTTGTCTTAAATATTGGTGGTGTATCAGGCTTAATTCCTTTAACTGGTGTACCTTTATTATTTGTATCTTCAGGTGGTTCGTCTTTGGTTGCTTCAATGATTGCGATAGGTTTTTGTGAAGAAGAAATTATTAAATGTAGAAAGGCAAGTAAATGAGGATTGTAGCTGGTAAATATAAAAGAACACCACTAAAAACCATTGAATCATTAAGTACGCGTCCTACCAAAGATATGGTAAAAGAAGCTTTGTTCTCTTCTATTAATATAAAAGATGATACAACTTTCTTAGATTTATTTTCTGGCAGTGGGGCAATAGGTATTGAAGCTCTATCACGTGGTGCTAACTTTGTTGTTTTTAATGATATAAATAAAGAAGCTGTTAAAGTTATAAAAGATAACTTGGCTAAATTAAAGGAAGATAGAACTGTTTATAATTTAAATTATGATGTTTGCTTAAATAGATTAATAGGTAATAAATTTGATTATATTTTTTTAGATCCACCTTATGCTTTTGAAGAATATGAAAACTGCTTTAAGTTAATTGATGAATACAAGCTTTTAAAAGATGATGGCAAAATTATAGTGGAAGTTAGAAAAGATGTTGATCTTTTAGACAGCATTAACAATTTTAATAAATATAAGGATAAGAAATATGGTATTTCAAAATTACTATATTATAGGAGGGAAAATGTCTAACGCAATTTATCCAGGTACTTTTGATCCAATTACAATTGGGCACTTAGATATTATTGAAAGGGCTGCTAAGACTTTTGATGAAGTATATGTGGCAATTATGGTTAATAAGAGTAAAAATTGTACATTTTCATTAGAAGAAAGAGTAGATTTTATTAAAAAATGTACAGCACATATTAATAATGTGCATGTGGTATATAGTGATGGTTTAACTGTTGATAAGGCAAAGGAACTTAATTGTAAAGTAATTGTTAGAGGCATTAGGGCAGTTACTGATTATGAATATGAATTAGCTCAAGCTACTTCTAATTTAATGTTAAATGATGAGATTGAAACTTGTTTATTTGTATCTAAACCTGAACTTTCATTTTTAAGTTCTTCTATTGCGAAAGAAATCGCTTCTTTTAATGGCGATATTTCAAAATTTATTCCAGAAACTATCGCAACAGATGTAATAAATAAACTTAAAAAATAATGTAATCGTTTTCTTATAAAAAGGAACCGTTTTCATTTAAAAAAGTATTGAAATGTATTTTAAAGCCTCTAGAATAAGGGTATCCAAAGGAGGATTTGAAATATATGAGATATGAATTATTTGGAAAATCACCAGTTGGTGGTATTGAGTTTCTAGGAACTTATGGACATGAAAGTTTACTACTTGAAGCATGTGATCAATATGAAGGTATGGGCTACAAGGGTATTAAATATTGCGCTGTTAATTATTAGGATTGTCAATTGATGATCCTTTTTTTCTGATGAAGAATATAAAAAATTTATAAACAATAATTACTATGATAGAGTAACTTATGTATTGGTTATTGATGATGACAGTGTTACAAGCGATGAGATACTTGTGGATTTATATAGCTTTGATGATGGAGATTTAATTTATGTTTATACTCTTGATAACCTTGAAAACAAGTATTCATTATTTCCATCTGTTCCTGTTTTAAATTACAAATCCGAAAATGAAAGAACTTATAAAGTGATTGCTAAAATTAATGATAAGAAAGATATTTTGTATACCATAAAATATCTAAAACATTATGTAATATCTTTTGAAGATCAAAATAAGATACTTTAAATATATGATAAATAGCTTTAAATCTTGCTTAAATAGGCAAGATTTTTAGTGTGAAAAATATTTTGAAAATATTTAGCACTTTTTGTTGACAAGTGCTAAATAAGTTGATAGTATATTAGCAGATGCAAGATAAGAGTGCTAAAAGGAGGTGGCTAAAATGATGACACAAAGAATGGTTGAAATCTTAAAAGCTATTATTGATGAATTCATTAATACAGCTGAGCCAGTTGCCTCTAAGACACTTGTTGAAGATTATCACTTGCCTTATTCTAGTGCAACTATTAGAAATGATATGGCGATTCTTGAAGCTGAAGGGTATTTGGAGAAACCACATACTTCAGCTGGTAGAATTCCTTCTAATAAAGGATACAAATATTATTGTGAAAATTTGCTAGATAAGAATCTTGATGATAAAGTAAAATATGCTGTTGCCAATATCTTCTCTGATTCAAGTATGAATGTTGAAGATTGTGTTAAACAGTCTTGTAAGATGATTTCAGATATGACAAAGCTTACAAGTGGTGTGCTTGGTCCAAATGCTGATAAGCAAACCCTTGAACATATTGCGGTATTTCCACTAGATGATAGAACAGCGGTATGTGTGTTTGTTACAAATACTGGTCATACTGAAAATAAGACATTTAACTTTAAAGATAGTGTATCAGCTGAAGATATTAAAACTTGTACTGATATCTTAAATGATCGTCTAAAGGGTACACAAATTGTTGATTTAAAGGATAAGCTTGAATCGATAAAACCTATACTTGTATCAAATGTTAAAAGACATGAAATGTTGTTTAATGCTTTTATTGGAGCATTTACAAGATTTGCATCAGAAAAATTATATTTCTCTGGTACTTCAAATCTTATATATCAACCTGAGTATGCTGATAATGAAAAGTTAAAAGAACTTATTAAGATATTTGATGATCCAGACAAGATTAAACAAATTATTAAAGAAGAAAAAGATAGTAGCGAGCTTACAGCTATTATGCCTAAAGGAACTGAATTGTTTTGGAAGGATGAGATGGCGATAGTTGCTGCTGATATAAAATTGTCCAAATCGGAAGTTGGTAAGTTGATGGTAGTAGGGCCAAGGAGAATGGAATACAATCGTGTATTATCGCTTATGTCCTTAATATCAAAAGCACTAGAAGATGTTTACAAGTAGAAAGGAAACTTGATGGAAGAAAATAAACAAGAAGAACTTAAGGAAGAAAGTCCTACAAAAGAAGAATCTGAAGTTGAAGAAAGTGAAAATCTTAATGAAGATGTAAAAGAAGTAGATGATGCAAGCGATGCACTTCTTAAAGAAATTGAGGATTTAAGGCTTGAAGTTAATCGTTTAAAGAATGCTTATGCTAAAGCGTATGCTGATACTGAAAACGTAAAGAAAAGGCTTGAAGCTGAAGCTGCAACTAATAAGAAGTATCGTATACAAAGTTTCGCTAAAGAAGTATTACCAGCGATTGATAATCTTGAAAGAGCTTTAGCTGCTTGTACAGATGAATCTCATGCATCGTTAAAGAAGGGTATTGAGATGGTTTATGATCAATTGCTTAAGTGTTTAAAGGATGAAGGTGTTGAAGAAATAGACTGTTTAAATAAAGATTTTGATCCTAATTTTGAACAATCAATTATGGTTGAAAAGAAAGAAGGAGTAAAATCTAATGTTGTAATTGAAGTATTACAAAAAGGATATATGTTAAAAGATCGTGTGCTAAGAGCTGCGATGGTAAAAATTAGTGAATAAATTAGGAGGAAAATAAAATGAGTAAAATTATTGGTATTGATTTAGGTACAACTAATAGCTGTGTAAGTGTTATGGAAGGTGGCGAAGCTAAGGTCATCACAAATCCAGAAGGTAATAGAACTACTCCATCTGTTGTTTCTTTCAAAGATGGTGAAATCGTTGTTGGTGAGGCTGCAAAAAGACAAGCAGTAACTAATAAAGATACAATTTCTTCTATTAAGAGATTAATGGGATCTAGTGAAAAGGTAAGTGCTAATGGTAAGCAATATACACCTCAAGAAATTAGTGCTATGATTCTTCAATATTTAAAGAAGTATGCTGAAGATTATCTAGGTGAATCTGTAACTAAGGCTGTTATTACAGTTCCTGCTTACTTTAATGATGCACAAAGACAAGCTACTAAGGATGCTGGTAAGATTGCAGGTCTTGATGTAGAAAGAATTATCAATGAACCAACTGCTGCTTCTCTTGCCTTTGGTATCGATAAGACAGATAAGGAACAAAAAGTATTAGTATTTGACTTAGGTGGTGGTACATTTGATGTCTCTATCATTGATATGTCAGAAGGTACATTTGAAGTATTGGCTACTGCTGGTGATAACCATTTGGGTGGTGATGACTTCGATAATGTTATCGTTGATTGGATGGCTGATGAATTCAAGAAACAATATAACATTGATTTAAAACAAGATAGAATGGCTCTTCAAAGAATGAAGGAAGCTGCTGAAAAGGCTAAGAAGGATTTAAGTGGTACTTTACAAGCTCATATCTCTCTACCATTTATTTCTGCTAATCAATCTGGTCCATTACATTTTGAATCAGATTTAACAAGAGCTAATTTTGATAAGATGACTAAGTTCTTAGTTGATAGAACTGTTACTCCAGTAAGACAAGCTTTAAAGGATGCTGGTATGTCAGCTAGTGAACTTGATCAAGTATTACTAGTAGGTGGTTCTACTCGTATCCCAGCTGTTCAAGAAGCTGTTAAACGTGAGCTTGGTAAGGAACCAAATAAGTCAGTTAACCCAGATGAAGTAGTTGCGATGGGTGCCGCAATTCAAGGTGGTATCTTAGGTGGTGAAAATCCTCATGATGTATTACTTCTAGATGTTACTCCATTGTCTTTAGGTATTGAAACTTTGGGTGGCGTTATGACTGTATTAATTCCTAGAAATACAACAATTCCTACAAGTAAGTCACAAGTCTTCTCAACTGCTGCTGATAATCAACCAGCTGTTGATATCCATGTATTACAAGGTGAAAGACCAATGGCTAATGATAACAAGACTTTAGGTAACTTCCAATTATCAGGTATTGCACCAGCTAGACGTGGTGTACCTCAAATTGAAGTTAAGTTTGATATCGATGTTAATGGTATTGTTCATGTATCAGCTACGGATAAGGCTACTAACAAGTCTCAAGATATTACAATTTCTAATCCAAATGGATTAAGTGATGAAGAAATCGATAGAATGGTTAAGGAAGCTGAAGAAAATAAGGATGCTGATGATAAGAGAAAAGAAGAAATCGAATTAAGAAATAGAGCTGAAGGCTTTATTGCTCAAATTGATCAAACTTTAGAAGCTAATAATGCTAATGTAAGTGAAGATCAAAAGAATCAAGTTAAGGCTTTAAGAGATGAACTTCAAAAGGCTATCGATAGCAATGATTATGCTACATTAAAGACAAAACTTGATGAACTTGAAAAAGCTGCTCAAGCAATGTCTGAGGCAATGTATCAACAAGCTGCCGGTTCGAACCCAAATGGTTCAAACCCTAACGACAATGCAGATGATGTTGTAGATGCAGATTTTACAAAGAAGAATTAATTTAAAGAAGGAAGCAATTCCTTCTTTAGTGATAAAGAGGTGATATAAATATGGCAAAAAGAGATTATTATGAAGTGCTAGGCCTATCTAAGGGCGCTAGTAGTGATGAAATAAAAAAAGCATATCGTAAACTAGCCAAAAAATATCATCCAGATGTAAATAAAGCTAAAGATGCTGAAGAAAAGTTCAAGGAAATAAATGAAGCCTATGAAGTGTTATCAGATGATCAAAAGAAACAAATCTATGATAACTATGGTTTTGCAGGCCTTGAAGGTAATATGGGATCTTCAGGATTTGAAGGCTTCTCTGGTGGCTTTGAAGATTTAGGGGATATCTTCTCTAGCTTCATGGGCGGTTTCTCAGGATTTGGTTCTTCTAGAGGATCTAGAAGATCTGGGCCTGTTAAAGGTGAAAACAAGTATGTTCAAATGTCAATTGAATTTCTTGAGGCTGTTAAAGGTGTAACTAAGACCATTAAAATTGGGGTTGATCGTAAGTGTTCTAAATGTAATGGTACAGGTGCTAAAAGCTCTAGTGATATAGGCGTTTGTCCTACTTGTAATGGTCAAGGTAAGGTAACACGACAACAACGTACTCCATTTGGAATGATGCAATCAGTAGTTGAATGTCCTGATTGTAATGGTACTGGTAAAAAAATAAATGCTAAGTGTCCTGATTGTAATGGCTTGGGTTATTCAAGTGTTACAGATAAAGTTGAAATAAATATTCCTGCTGGTATCTCTACTGGCCAACAAGTTAGAGTTGCTGGGTATGGTGAAAGAGGATTTAATGGCGGCGATAATGGTGACTTGTATATTGAAATCATTGTTAAACCACATAATTTCTTTACCCGTGAAGGAAATGATATCTATTGTGAAGTTCCAATTTCAGCAGTAGATGCTACACTTGGTTGCACAATTGATGTGCCTACTTGTAATGGTGAATGTTCATTAGATGTACCTTCTGGTACCCAACCTGGACAAAAACTTAGGATAAAAGGTTATGGTGTTAAATCACTAAGATCTAATGTTGTAGGTGATCAATATTGTATTGTAAAGGTTGTGATTCCTACTAAGTTATCTAAGGAAGAAAAAGATCTTTATAAGAAACTACAAGGAACAAATACTAAGGAATCTGTATTTGAAAAGTTTAAAAATTCTTTTAAGTAAGGAGCAATCCTTACTTTAAAAACAAGTTTATTTAGCACTCTTTGTGTTACAGTGCTAGAAAGGATAATATGGAATTAGAAAAAACAACTGAAAAGCTTCAAAAAATATTAATAAAGGCTTTAAATATTTGTAAAGATTATCATAATCCTGAATTAAGTGATGAGCATATGTTTAAAGCTTATTTGACTGATGATGATATTAGAAAGATATTGTCTGAATTAAATAGTGATATAAATATTTTGGTTGATGTCACAAATAAAGCGGTTGATAGATTACCTGTAAATAATTCTAATAGTGATCCTTCAATCAATAGATATTTATATGAAAGCTATAACGAAGCATTGAAGCTTTCAAAAGAAAAAAACGATAAGTTCTTGGGTGCTTTAGATTTATTTGTGTGTGAGTTATTTAATGATTCACCTTTTACAAAAGAATTAAGAAAGCATATAAAGTTTAATAAAAAACAACTACAAGAAAAAATAAATAATGAAAGGGGTGGCAACATGATTAATGATAAAAACGATGAAAACAATATTAATCCGTTAGAAAAATATGGTAGAAACTTAGTAATCGATGTTAAAGAAGGCAAGATTGATCCTGTTATCGGTAGAGATGAAGAAATCAGACGTGTAATAGAAATTCTTAGCCGTAAGACTAAAAACAATCCTGTATTAATTGGCGAACCAGGTGTAGGTAAAACAGCAATTGTTGAAGGACTTGCATGGCGTATATTCAATGGTGATGTGCCAACTTCTTTAAAAGATAAGGAATTATATGAACTTGATTTAGGATCTCTTGTTGCAGGTGCTAAGTATCAAGGTGAATTTGAAGAAAGATTAAAATCAGTATTAAAGGCTGTAAAAGATAAAAATGGTCAAGTTATCATGTTTATTGATGAAATCCACAATCTTGTTGGTGCAGGTAAAACAAGTGGTGCTATGGATGCGGCAAATTTGTTAAAACCGATGCTTGCAAGAGGTGAATTAAAGTGTATTGGAGCTACTACTTTCGATGAATATCGTCAATATATTGAAAAAGATGCAGCGCTTGAAAGAAGATTTCAAAAGGTAACTGTAGATGAGCCAAGTGTTGAAGAAACTATTTCAATACTAAGGGGTTTAAAAGATCGATTTGAAGCTCATCATGGCGTAATTATAAAAGATGAAGCTATCATTGCTTCTGCTACTTTATCAAATAGATATATAACTGATAGATTTTTACCTGATAAGGCAATTGACTTAATTGATGAGGCTTGTGCTGCAACTCGTGTTGATATGGATTCAATGCCTACTGAATTATATGAACTAGAGCATAAAAAGAAACAATTAGAAATTGAAGAAGTGTCTTTAAAGAAAGAAAAAGATGATGAAAAGGCTTTAAGAAGGCTTGAAGATCTTCAAAATGATTTGAAAGAAGTAAATGATAAATATAATGTTTTACATGAAAAATGGTTAGAGGAAAAGAAGGTTTTAATTCAAAGTAAGACATTAAGAGAAGATTTAGAAAAGGCAAAACTTGAATATACTAATGCTGAACAAGCTGGAGATTATACTAAGGCTTCTGAACTTAAATTTTCTACTATTCCATCTCTTGAAGCGAAAATCAAAGAGTCAAAAGAGGCTAATAAAGATGACAATATGTTATCAGAAGTAGTTGATGAAGAATCAATTGCCAAGGTTGTTTCTAAGTGGACTCATATTGAAACTACAAAACTTTTAAAGACTGAAAGAGAAAAGTTATTAAAACTAGATGATATTTTAAGACAAAGAGTAATGGGCCAAGATGAAGCACTAAAGCTAGTATCGGATGCCATACTTAGAAATAAGGCTAATATTGGTGATGCAAATAGACCGATTGGATCTTTCTTATTCTTAGGTCCAACTGGTGTTGGTAAAACAGAAGTCGCAAAAGCGTTAGCTGAACAATTATTTGATGATGAAAATAAGATTGTAAGAATTGATATGTCTGAGTATATGGAAAAGTTTTCTGTCTCAAGACTAATTGGTGCTCCTCCAGGTTATGTAGGCTATGAAGAAGGTGGCCAATTAACAGAGGCTGTTAGACGTAAACCTTATTCAATTGTCTTGCTTGATGAAATTGAAAAGGCACATCCTGATGTCTTTAATATCTTACTTCAAATACTAGATGATGGTCGTATTACTGATTCTAAGGGGGTAACAGTTGATTTTAAGAATACTGTTATTATTATGACTAGTAATCTAGGTAGTGAGTATGCGTTTGAATCTGACCCTGTTAAAAAGAAACAAGGATATGATGATGCCTTAAAGAATGAATTTAAGCCTGAATTTGTTAATAGAATTGATGAAATTATTGTCTTTAATCCATTAAATGAAAGTGTAATTAAGGATATAGCTAATAAGTTTATTAATCAATTGGTTGAAAGAATGAAAGATAGTGATATTAATCTTAAGATTTCAGATAATGCTTTATCAAAGATTTCAACTGAAGGCTTTGATCCAATGTTTGGTGCTAGACCAATGAAACGTCATATTCAAAGAGAAATTGAATCTAAGTTAGCTAGATTTGTTATCGCAAATCCCGATGTAAAAGAAATAATGATTGATACTGATTCAAGTAATGAATATATAATCAAAGAATTTTAATAGTAAGGACTGTTATAAATTAGCAGTCCTTTTTAACTTATACGATTTGTTTATTTATATTTTGATAGATGATCAATCCAATTTATTATCATCTTGACTTTTTTATTTACGATATTAAAATAATTTTTGTTTAAAAAACACTTTTTATAAAGAAGGAATATTAGTGATGAAAGAAGATAAAACATACAATAAACAAAATAAAATTAGCACTCTATCTTTTATTAGTGGAATACCTAATATAATTGCGGTTTCAATATCAGCTATTGTATCGGGTTCTATTCTAACTTGGCTAGATTTTGTGGATTCTTTTGGAGGCTTATTAAGCGATGTGATTATCATGCTTGAATCACGTAAGCTCAGTCGTAATTTAAAATTTGAATATAATTATGGCGTTGGCAAACTTGAAGCTATTACTACTTTCTTATGCGAAGGTATACAAATTGGTGGTCTATTAGGTATCTTATTTATTTCGATAATGGAATTGTTTGATCCATCTAAACCTAGTGATATGTTGATTTATGTTGTTGGCTTAAAACTAATTAACATTTTATGTGATCTAGGCTTTGTTTATTCGCAAAAGAAACTATATAATCAAAATCCTACAACGATTGCCCAAAGTCAGGTTATAGCTTTTGCAGGGGCTCTTTCATTTGATGTAGCAACCCTTCTATCTATTTTGGTCAGTTGGCTTTTAAGAAATAATAAAGTTACTTGGTATATTTCACCGATTTTATCTTTATTAATCGCTATTTATCTTTTATCTATTTGTGCTAAACATATAAAATCTGCAATACATGAATTAACTGAAAAAACCTTGCCAGAGAAAGAACAGTTGAAGATTTTAAAAGTTATTACTAAGCTAAATGATAAATATTCATCTTTTGGTAGTATTAATTCTAAATATAATGGCACTAATGTTGAAATTGATTTAAATGTTAAATTCAACAGCGATACAACGTTTGAAGAAATACAAAATTTTAAAGAAACACTACAAAAAGAATTAGAAAAAGAAATAGAGAATTGTCGCGTTACTTTGTATATTATTTAAAAGAAAATGTGATTTTTTATTGATAAAGTGTAATTG
>CAVBAX010000019.1:0-6958 GCA_963593105.1 Candidatus Methanomethylophilaceae archaeon
TTATAGCTGTGATACCAGCTGGCGCAAGTTCTGGTACAATTACAGGTACTTTTAAACTTGATTTGAATAAAAACATCATCAGTATAGATAACATAAACGCTATAGGTAAGCAATTTCCTTCACTTACAAAAATTACTTACGAAGAATACCAAAATAACGCGGGCAACATTCAAGATACTTATTTGTTGCTTGTAAGTGCAGACGCTTTAAAGCTAAGAAATAGCCCTTCTTTAAATAGCGAACAAATAGGCGTTTATTTTAAAGGCTATCTTATTGCCAGTAATTCGCCATTTGAAACAGTTTATGCAGATGGCTATACTTGGTATAAAGTATTTGATTCATGGATTGCAGATAATAATGGTGAATGGGTTACTATAATTAGATAATATAATCGCTTTATAAAAACCGCATAATTGCGGTTTTATTATCTATTCCAAGTTTGTATAACCCATCAGATATTCATCAACTTCTTTTGCACAACGTCTACCTTCATCAATCGCCCAAACAACAAGAGATTGGCCTTTATGCATATCGCCACATGTAAATACTTTATCAACGTTTGTTTGGTAACTATCTTCTTTTGTTAAAGAGGTATTTCTTGTTGTAGTTTCTATATTAAAGGATTCCTTAATATAATCTTCAACACCCACAAAACCAGCCGCAATAATTAATAAATCACAAGGAATTATCTCTTCGCTTCCCTTTATCTCTACTAATTTGCCATTTTCAAATTTAGTCTTAACTATTTCAATACTTTCTAGTTTATTATCTTTTGAAATTAATCTTTTAACAGTAGTCTCAAATATTCGAGTGTCTTTTCCAAATAAGGCAATAGCCTCTTTTTGGCCATAATCGGTCTTTAAAACCTTAGGCCATTCAGGCCAAGGATTATCATCCGCTCTAACAATTGGAGGTTTTGGCATCATTTCTAGCTGTATTACACTTTTACAACCATGTCTAATACAAGTTCCAACACAATCATTGCCAGTATCACCACCACCTACTATTACAACATTTTTATCTTTAGCACTTATATAAGTTCCTTCTTTTAAATTATTATCTAATAAACTTCTAGTAGTAGAACTTAAAAAATCTACCGCATAATAAATACCATCTGTTGTATCTATGCCTTCTACATTTAATTGTCTTGGCTTTTTAGCCCCACAAGCAAGCACTATAGCATCATAATCCTTTAATAACACTTCAGCTTCTTTCTTTTTAATATCGATACTAGTATGAAAAACAACACCTTCTTGCTCCATCAGTTTCTTTCTTCTTTCAATGACTGATTTATCAAGTTTCATATTAGGAATACCATACATTAATAAACCACCAATTCGATCTTGTCTTTCAAATACTTCAACATTGTGTCCTCTTTTATTAAGCCTATCTGCAACCGCAAGACCAGCAGGACCAGAACCAATTACCGCTATTGATTTATCTGTTCTAACACCTGGAATTGTTGGTTTAATTAAGCCTTGTTTAAAACTATTTTCAATAATGTAATATTCATTTTCATGGATTGTAACAGGATCGCCATTCACTCCATTTAAACAAGCCTTTTCACATAATGCAGGGCAAACTCTAGAAGTAAACTCAGGAAAAGAAGACATCTTTAAAAGTCTTGTTAAAGCGTGACTTAGATTACCCTTATAAATTTCATCATTCCATTCAGGAATTAAATTATGTAAAGGACAACCAGTAACCATACCCTTAAGCTTTAGAGCTGATTGACAATATGGTACACCACAATCCATGCATCTAGCAGCTTGCATCTTTCTTTTTTCATCACTTATTGGCAAATGAAATTCATCATAGTTTTTAATACGATCAAGTGGTTTTATCGTTTCATTATCAACTCTTTGATAAAGTAAAAAGCCATCCATCTTTCCCATATTTATGCACCCCTTTTAATCATTTGAAAAGCCTCTAATTCAGCCTTTTCATGGTCTAAACCTTGTTCCTTGAAATGTGATATAAAAGTCAACATTTTAGCGTAGTCATTTGGCACAATCTTCTTAAAGTTTTTTGAAGATTCTTCAAAATTATCTAAAATCTTTTTAGCCTTTAAACTCTTAGTTTCCTTATAATAATCCTCGATTAATTCTTTTAATTGTTGTCTATCATACTTATCAATAACTTCTTGCATTGTAACTAGACCCTTATTTAGTTTCTTATATAAGTCATGTTTTTCATCCAATACATAGGCGACACCACCTGACATACCTGCTGCAAAGTTTTTACCAACACTACCAAGTATTACAACCTTGCCACCTGTCATATATTCCAGTCCATGATCACCACAGCCTTCAACTACCGCAATAGCTCCTGAATTTCTTACACAGAATCTCTCGCCTGCTACACCTTCAAAATAAGCCTTACCACTTGTAGCACCATATAAGGCAACATTGCCTACAATAATATTTTCACTAGGATCAGATTTAAAATTATCATCTGGCACAACCACAATCTTGCCTCCTGATAGGCCCTTACCAACATGGTCATTGCCATCACCCTTTAAATACAACGACATACCCTTTGGAATAAAGGCGCCAAAAGATTGGCCACCACCACCCTTGCATTCAACAATATAAGTGTCTTCCTTTAGGGAATCATCACACTTTTTGGTAATTAAAGAACCAAGTAAAGTACCGGTAGTTCTATTTATTGAAGATACATTTATTGAATACTTAAATGGTTTCTTCTTTTCAATATAAGGTAAAAAAGCAGGAATAAGTTCTTTTTCATCAATGGTCTTATCTAAATGAAAATCAAATACCTCATCTTGTAAATGATGCCTATATTCACTATTAGCGTAACTAGTTTTAACAAGCCTTGATAAATGAATATTGGTATTATCTTTAACTTTTAAACAATCATTTCTACCAACCATTTCATCAATTGTTCTAAAACCTAATTGAGCCATTATTTCCCTTAGCTCTTCAGCCATAAAATTCATAAAATTGATGACATGTTCAGGCTTACCCTTAAACCTTTTACGAAGCTCTTCATTTTGAGTTGCGATACCAAATGGACAAGTATCCTTTGAACATACTCTCATCATCATACAACCCATTGAAACCAAAGGACCTGTCGCAAAGCCAAATTCTTCTGCACCCAAAAGGCAGGCAATTGCCACATCTTTTCCACTCATTAGTTTGCCATCAGTTTCAATGATTACTTTTTCTCTTAGACCATTTTCAATTAAAGCCTCTTGTACTTCTGCTAAGCCTAGTTCTAATGGCATGCCTGCATGATGAATGGAAGATAAAGGTGCAGCACCAGTACCACCATCAAAACCAGAAATTAATATTACCTGAGCCCCAGCCTTGGCAACGCCACTGGCAACTGTACCAACGCCTGCTTCTGATACAAGTTTTACTGATATTCTGGCATCCTTATTGGCATTTTTTAAATCATAAATAAGTTGTGCTAAATCCTCAATTGAATAAATATCATGATGAGGAGGTGGCGATATTAAAGATACACCAGGCGTAGAAAACCTAGTTTTAGCTACCCAAGGATAAACCTTAACACCTGGAAGATGTCCGCCTTCTCCTGGCTTTGCCCCTTGAGCCATCTTTATTTGAATTTCTTTGGCACTATTTAAATAAGCTGATGTAACGCCAAACCTACCTGAGGCAACTTGTTTAATTGCGGAATTTCTAATAGTACCAAAGCGCTCCTTTTCTTCTCCTCCTTCACCTGTATTACTTTTGCCACCAATAGTATTCATAGCGATTGCCATGGTCTCATGAGCTTCTTTAGAAATAGAACCATAGGACATAGCGCCAGTCTTAAAACGCTTGACAATGTTTTTGGCTGGTTCTACCTCACTTATATCAATTGGTTCATTAATAAAATCAAAATCCAATTGATCACGTAAAGTATGATCACGCTTTTTACAAAGCAGGGAAGTATATTCCTTAAACTCTTTATAACTTCCATCTCTTACTGCTTTTTGTAGTGCCACAATAACATCAGGAGAATACAAATGTTCATTAGCACTATCATTACTTCTAAGACCATGATAACCAATTGAATCAAGGGTCGTATCTACATTTAATCCTAAAGAATCAAATGATTTATTATGATTTTTAACAACCATATCTTCAATTGTTTCTAATGTGCAACCACCAACCCTAGAAGAAATTCCTGGAAAATAAGTTTCAACTAAATGTAAATCTAAACCAAGAGCCTCAAAAATCTTTGAAGATTGATAAGATTGAATGCAAGATATACCCATCTTAGCAGCTGTTTTAACAATACCTGATAATAAAGCTTCATTATAATCATCAATAGCGGAATGATAATCTTTATTAAGCATGCCCTTATCAGACAATTCTTTTACACAATCTTGAGCTAAATAAGGATTAATAGCTCTAGCACCAAAACCAAGTAGGGCTGCACAACTGTGAACATCTTTAGCCTCACCTGTTTCAATAATCAAAGATACTTTTGTCCTTTTCTTAGTATTAACTAAATGTGTTTCAATTGCGCTTACCGCAAGTAATGAAGGGATGGCAACATGGTTTTCATCAATACCTCTATCAGACAATATCAAAATATTAGAGCCTTTATTATAAGCTCTATCACACGCTACACATAAAGATTCAAGTGCCTTTTTCAATGATGTATGTTTGTAATATAAAAGCGAAATATCAGCTGTATTTAAACCATCTTTCTTCAAAGTTCTAATCTTCATTAAATCAAGACTTGTAAGTATTGGATTATTTACCTCAAGAACCTTACAATTATCACTAGACTCTTTTAATAAATTACCATCAGAACCAATATAGACTGTTGTATCAGTTACAACTTTTTCTCTTATTGAATCAATAGGAGGATTTGTAACTTGGGCAAATTGTTGATGAAAATAATCAAACAAAGAAGATGGCTTATCATTTAAAACAGCAAGTGGAATATCTCTTCCCATACTACATGTTGGCTCCATTCCATTTAATGCCATAGGTAATATGACATTTTTTACATCTTCATAAGTATAACCAAATACCTTATATAGTTTATCTCTTAAAGATTGTGGATATTCTATAACCTTTTGATTTGGAATCTTGATATCTTTAAGATGCAACAAATTCATATCAAGCCATTCACCATATGGGCAGGCATTAGCGTACTTTTGTTTAACTTCTTCATCAGATAAAATACGCTTTTCTTTAGTATCAACCAAAAGCATCTTACCAGGCATTAACCTAGACTTTTTGACAATATGGCTATTATCGATATCTAATACACCAACTTCACTAGCAAGTATTAAACGATCATCATCAGTTACATAATACCTACTAGGTCTAAGACCATTACGATCAAGAGTAGCACCTACTATATCACCATCAGAAAAAATAATGGCAGCAGGACCATCCCATGGTTCCATCATTGTTGCATAGTAGTGATAGAAATCTCTTCTATTTGTTTCCATTGCGCTATTATGTTTAAAAGGCTCTGGAATCATCAGCATCATCGCAAGTGGTAAATCCATACCACTGTAATATAAAAACTCTAAGGTATTATCTACCATAGCTGAATCAGAACCACTAGTATTAATGATTGGATAAATTTTATTTAAATCATCTTTTAATAAATCAGAAGACATCGTCTCTTCTCTAGCTAACATTCTATCAGCGTTACCTCTAATGGTATTAATTTCACCATTATGGGCAATAAAACGATAAGGATGAGCTCTTTGCCAACTAGGATTAGTATTAGTAGAAAAACGAGAATGTACAATGGCAATCGCAGTTAGATAATCTTCATCATTAAGATCTAAATAAAAAGCCCTTAATTGATTAACCAAAAACATACCCTTATAAACAATAGTACGTGAAGACAAGGAACAAACATAAGTATCTTCACTACCCTGTTCAAATTCACGTCTTGTGATATATAAAATACGATCAAAATCTATACCATTGTTTATATCTTTTGGCTTATCAATAAAGACTTGTTCAATACTAGGCATACAATCAAGAGCCTTTTTACCAAGTATGTCAGCATTTACTGGTACTTTTCGCCATCCTAATACTTTTAAGCCATTTTTGTTGGCAATAACTTCAAACATTCTTTTAGCGAATGTACATGATAAGTTATCATTCGGTAAAAAGAACATACCAATCCCATATGATCTTTCATCTTTTAAAGAAATATTGATTTTCTTACATTCCTTTAAAAAGAACTTATGCGAAATTTGCGTTAAAATACCAACGCCATCACCCACTTGCCCACTTGCATCATGGCCTGCACGATGATCTAGTTTTTCAACAATCTTAAGTGCATCATCTAATACTTTATGGTCTTTATGTCCATCAATATTAACGATAGTTCCAATACCACATGCATCTTGTTCTATACTTTCCCATATCCTTTTCATACAATACCTCAAAAACTTACAAGTATTATTTTATTATCTTTAAACTATTAAATGAAAGATATTTCAAAATATATGAAAAAATGATTATTTTGTTTCATAAAAATAAGTGGTCTTTATCTTACTTTTTTAAGTACATTAAGACCACTTATAATTATTATTAAACTAAAAATACCCGCATGACATTTTAGGACAAAATAATTATGTATGAAATCTTACATTTTTATTTTGTCCTATACTTAGCTAATCAGAATCGGCAAAGTACTAAAGCATCTTCCAAACTTCTGTATGATCATATTTATTTTCTTGTTCTGATTTATTTAACGCATCCAAAATACGTTCTTCATCAAGATCAAAGTCACTTTCTATTTTGTCTAGTATAGCATCACGAATAAATTGACTCATATTTAATTTATTAGCTGAAATATAATCATGAATTATTTTCAATTCATCATCATTAACTCGAAAAGAAATCGTAGTCATAATGAAAGTCTCCTTTGTTTTTATTTATATTTTAAACTATCAGCTATTCTAAAGAATTGCTTTTATCATGCGCCTTATCCAGCAAAATAA
>CAVBAX010000019.1:6968-15386 GCA_963593105.1 Candidatus Methanomethylophilaceae archaeon
GCTATTCTAAAGAATAACTTTTCTTATCTTTGCCTAGCAAAATAAAAACCACCCAAATTGAGTGGTTTTGTATTTCTCTGTGTTTGAATAAAATTAACGCTTTGAGAATTGAGGAGCACGTCTTGCACCCTTTAATCCATACTTCTTACGTTCTTTAGCACGAGAATCACGAGTTAAGAATCCTGCAGACTTTAATACTGGTCTGTAATCTTCACCTGCTTCAAGTAATGCTCTTGCGATACCATGACGCATAGCACCAGCTTGACCAGCTAAACCGCCGCCATAAACATTGATGTTAATGTCGAATTGACCTTCAGTGTTTGTGACAACTAGTGGTGATTTAACAACCATTCTTAAGACTTCTTGAGGTAAGTATTGATCTAGAGTTTTTCCATTTACTGTAATAACACCAGTACCTGCGCTCATATAAACACGAGCAACTGATGATTTACGTCTACCTGTTCCAAGGTAATTTACATTTGATTTCTTCTTAGGCATTAGATTTCTCCTTACTTAAGCTCCATTGGCTTTTGTGCTGTATGAGGATGCTCAGCACCTTCATAAACAAATAAGTGAGTTCTCATACGATCGCCCAACTTGTTGTGTGGTAACATACCCTCAATTGCATGTTCCACTAGCTCAACTGGATGTTCTCTCTTCATTAAACCAATACTTCTACTCTTAAGACCACCTGGATAACCTGTGTGGTGATAGTAGATCTTCTTCTCTTCTTGGTCGCCACTGTAGACAACCTTTGCAGCATTTAATACGATAACGTAATCGCCGCAATCAACATTAGGTGTGTAAGTAGGCTTATTCTTACCTCTTAATACATTAGCAACCTTAGTTGCAAGTCTACCAAGAGTTTGACCTTCAGCATCTATTACATACCAATCTTTTTTGACTTCTTCAGCTTTTAGCATTGTAGTCTGACGCATATAATTTTGTACCTTCTTTCTTGTCTTACCGGGACAGGAAGCATTTATGCTCATTTATTATAAGTAACCAAGACTTATTTTTCAACAAAAAACGCTATTTTTCCTCGATTTTTTCAATTAAATATTTAATAGCCGACTTACGCGTTACTATTCCCATTAATATTCCCCTATCATCTACTATAGGGACATAATTTTGAATCATAATTAAATCAACCAATTCCTTTAAAGATGTATCAACCTTCATAGCTGGCATAAATCTTGGACGAATTATATCAGCTGCATATTTATTTTCTAAATCTCTTATACTAACAGTTTCCTCACCAATTAAGTTATACAACAAATCACCTTCTGCCACCGAACCCACATATTGGCCAGTTTCATGATTAATAACCGGAATTACCGTAAAACGATGTACACGCATTTTCTCAATCGCTTGTCTTAAAGTCATATCATGATCTAAATAAACAAGCTGATTTTTAGGCGTCAATAAAGTTAAAATATTATCCATTTAAAATTTCTCTTCCTTTATTTAACTGATCATCCTTACTATAATCAACAGACTCAAGTTCTATTACCTTGGCAATAATTGTACGATAAGTTTCAAAATCAATCTTGCCATCAACATCTAAACCATAGTCTTGTTTAAATAAGTTCAAGCTATTTAAAGTTGAACTATCAAAATAACCATCAAATCTATCGATATCATAACCTAGATAATCTAAAGCATATTGAACAATATTGGTATAAGTAGAAACACTATCATATTCATAAAAACCATTATCGCCACCATCAAAGCCAGCACCTATATAACTTAATATTTTTGGATTATCAATTTCTACATCAGGACTGATGCCTTCACCATTTATCGACACACCACTAGGACTTGTCCAATAGGCAACAGTTAACTTAATAGAACTACCATCACTTAAATTATACTTTGACTGCATAACGCCCTTGCCATAAGTAGTCTTACCAACAATTGTCACATTATCATGTCCCTCTTTTAAAGCAAGCGTTAATACTTCAGATGCACTTGCAGTATGACCATTTGTCAAAATCACAATATCTGTAAAGTTATCAAAATAAGCATTAGATATTGTATAATCGCTATCCTTTTTATTAGCGCTATATATCTTTTGCATAACAAGCTTATCTTTACCAAGGAAAATACCAGCAACCTCTTGCACTGCACTTTCATAACCACCAGTATTATCTCTTAAATCAATAATAATCTTTGAACAGTCTTTGTAATCATTTAAATATTCAATACATTCATTACCAGTATTAACACCAAATGACATTATCTCTAAATAAACAATATCATCTAATTTGCTCGCATATACTGTTTGTTCAAAAGAACTTCTAACTGCCTTTACATTGATTGTTTCATTATCTCTTTTTATTTCCAAATCAATAACGCTGCCTTCTTCACCATATACAAGCTCATTTGTTTCTTTACTTGTCTTTCCCTCAAGTTTAGTGCCATTTACACTAATTATAATGTCGCCAACCTTAATACCCGCATTTTCAGCAGGAGAACCCTTATAAACACGTGTTATTACAAAAGTATTAGGAACATAAGTTACCCCAAAGCCCACATAAGACATATTAATTTGTTTATTATAATATTCAACCGCATCACTACTAGACATATAAGCAGTATAAGGATCATCCACAAAAGTAGTCATACCTACATAAGCTTGATTCTCTAAAGTATCATCTAAATCACTATAATCATCCTTATATAACCAGCTGTTTTTCATGATATTTTTAATTTCATCAAACTTAGAATAAGTTTCAACCTGTTCACTTCTATTAATATTTGCGAATAAAAAACCAATAAGTAAACCAAAGATAAATAAAAACAAACACACCAAAGATATAACAATCTTTTGTCTTTTCTTTCTTTCTAGTTCTATTCTTTCCTCACCTAAAGGCTCTTTTTTTAACTTTATCCTAACTGTTTTTTCCTTATTTTCTTCCATAAATTAACCTGGTAAATATTGTGAACCATCAAGTCTACAAGGAGCACTACCTTTATTAGCACAAATTGTACTTAGTGCAGCAGATCCCCAACCACAATTAAATGATTTTGAATAAACGCCATTATTTAACATTTCAACATAATCAATTAAATCAGCATTTTCACCCTCACCCAAATAATACATTTCAATATGACAATGTGGACCAGTTGAATTACCAGAACTTGCAGCTCTAGCAATTTGAGTACCTTGTAAAACAACACCCGCCCCATGAAGGGAGCCAGTCATTAAATGTGAGAAAGTAAGCGCAAAGACAACACCACCTACTGAACATAAGAAATAAATTTGATTGCCACCGTAAGATACGCCACCATTATAGCCGCCACACGAATTACCTAAATAGCCATAATTAGCGCAACCACTATCATCTGAAACCACAATAATTCCATCAGCTGGAGCATAAATAGCTGAACCCATAGAAACCGCATAGTCAATACCTAAATGGACACCGCCACCAAAGCTAGCTGGATAATATGGAAAACCCGAACTAATTGTAGAACCTGGAACTGGTGAACTAAAACCAGATTGAGGATCTAAAATAACTAAATCTTGCGTATCAAATTTAATATTAGCAATTAATTTAGATTGTTCATCTAATTGATTTTGATAATCCGCAATTATTTCAGCAGCCTCATTTGCCGCAATAGTAGCCTGTTCATTTTTATATTCAGCTTCATCTTGAGCAATTTGTAAATCAAGCATCTTATTATCAAGTTCAGCCTTAGAAGCATCCAATTCTTTCTTTTCTTCATTTAAAGAATTAATAACATCCTCAAGTTCCTTACGATCTTGTTCCTCTTTAGCATTAATAGCCTCAATACCATATAGTCTTCTTAGCATATCAGAAAAACCATTAGAACCAAGTAAAAAATCCAACATTGGTGAAAAATGCATTGTCGCTTGTGAAGATTCCATACGCGTTAAAACTCTATTATTTAATTCAGAAACCAAAGTCTCTTTTTCCGCAATACTTGTTTCTAAATTTGTAATCTTAGTATTTAATTCATCAATTTGGGGTTGAAGTTCATTAATTTGAGCTGTTAAAGCTTCTGCCTCTTGAGCCCACTTAGACGCTAAAGCCCAATACTCTTCTTGGTTACTTTTAGCATTATCAATTTCATTTTGTAGACATTGTTGTTTCTTTTTAGCGGCATTTAATCTACAAGTTTTATCATTTTCACTACACTCTTCAACTTCGCAACCATCTGCCCTAATAATTAAAGTCTTTGTACCAAAAGCACAAAGAACTAAAGATAAAGTTACAAAGATTGAAAGAATTTTTCTAATCATCGCTTACTCCTTAACAATTTAGAAACACTTAAGTATGATCCAATAAAACCCACAAGTATACCCAAAACTAATAAGACAACACATAAATAAATTAGGAAAGGATTAGGATCAACAAGAGTAAAAACGCCAAGTATTACACCCTTTGTATTATCAAACACATACATATAAGAGCCAATCATAGCACCAATTGGAATAATTGAACCAAGTACACCAATAATTACACCTTCAACTAAGAATGGTGCACGAATATAACCATTTTTGGCACCAACATTTTTCATAATCCAAATTTCCGTATCACGGGCTCTAATTGTGATTGAGATTGTATTGTATATAAGATAAATTGCCAAAATCGACAAACTAGCAACCAAAATGCCACCAAAAAATCTTACCTTTTCAAGTCCAGAAATTAATAAATAAGTATTAGAGCCACCATCATGTACTGAATCAATACCATTTACTTTTTCAATGGCGCTTTTAACGCTCTCAAGCTCACTTCCCTCATCAACACTAACTAGATATGCATCATGGAAAGGATTTTGATCACGATATAGTTCATTGAACTCTTTCATATCAGGATACATATTTACATAATAAGTAAACTCATCATCCTTACTACGATATTCGACAGTTTTTACTCCATCAATACTCTCTATTTGGCTTTTAATTGCGCTTAAAGTACTAGAATCTGCATCATAGCTAACCAAAGCACTTAAAGAAATAGAATCTTCAATATCTTTAGTAATAATATTTAAATTATAAGTAAGAACTAAAAAGAAACCAATTAACAACAAAGTGATAGTAACAGTTGCGATAGAACTTGCAGCCATACCAATATGTCTGCCCACGCCAATAAAACCTTCTTTTATATGTCTAAAAAAACGATGGAACATTTATTCTTCCTCCAATCGTAAAGCAGAAATATCACTTAAAGAAATAGTCTCAGTCTCCATTTTATCAATAGTAGTCTTAACATCAGCTATACCATCAGCCTTATCTCTTACAATATGACCATTTTTAATTTCAATAGTACGCTTAGGATGTTTTCTAACAGTTTCAATATCATGGGTAACAATTAAAATAGTAGTATTTTCTTCTCTATTAATCTTCTCAAAAAGCTTAATAATTTCATTACTCTTTTTAGGATCCAAATTACCAGTAGGCTCATCCGCAATCAAAATCTTTGGCTTATTAGCAATAGCACGAGCAATAGCTGTACGTTGTTGTTGACCACCAGAAATTTCATTAGGGAAAGAATTAGCCTTATCCGTTAAACCAACAAGCCTTAAGACTTCTCTAACTCTTGGCCTTAATTTATCATTTGGTGTATCAACCACTTCCATGGCATAGGCAACATTTTCAAAAACCGTCTTCTTTGGAAGTAAACGATAATCTTGGAATACTACACCTATATTTCTTCTATATAAAGGTACTTTTCGTTTTTTTAATTTACCAACATTGACACTATTGGTCTTTTTCTTCTTGTTTTTTTCAATATCAATGCCTGTAACAATTACATCACCACCGCTAGGAAGTTCTTCACCATCAAGAATCTTTATCATGGTTGACTTTCCTGAACCAGTTTCACCAATAATATAAACAAATTCTCCATCTTTAATATCTAGAGAAATATCATATAGCGCATGTGTACCATTTTTATAGGTCTTAGAAACTTTGTCAAACTTTATCATAACTACACCATTATACAATAGTCATATATATAATATTGTGAACTTTATCTTAATTGTTTTTTGTTATAATTAAGAAAACTAGGAGGAATAAATATGAAATTAATACTCGCTATTGTATCTAATGACGACTCTGCATCTGTAAGTGCTTCATTAAACGCTAATTCATTTCAAGTAACCAAATTAGCAACAACTGGTGGTTTCTTATCACTTGGAAATACTACCCTAATTGTAGGCTGTAAAGATGAACAAGTTGATCAAGCAATCGAAATCATCGGTAATGAATCAAAAAGAAGAACTGAAGTTGCACCCTCTAGCGCATCATTTATGTCTGGTGAATTCGCACCAATGCCAATCGAAGTTACTGTTGGCGGCGCCACAATCTTTGTCTTAGACGTTGATAAATTCGTTAAGCTATAATTAAACCGCCAAAAAAATAGTAATTACTTATACCCTATAAGGGCATATTGCTAGCTAGCTTTAAAGAGCTATGTTGGGTTTTAATCACAATATTATTACTAGATATCTCTTAATGGGATATCTTTTTTTATTTAGCGATACTTTCTACAAAGTCCAATAATTCATCAACACTTAAAACGCTTGAACTAAAACTATAGAAATAATCATCATAGACAAAAGTAATGAGTGTATTATCGCCGTTTTGCTTAACAGTTACATCAATCCCATTTATATTGATATTTTCAACACTACTATAAGTATTGAAATCACCTGATATGTCTTCATTTCCCTTGGCCTTTCGACAAATTAGACTATTATCAGCATTGCTGATTTCTAATATTTCATTATTAATGACAATAAAAGACAAATCATCTAAGTTACTAAAATCTACACCAAACTCAAAACCAATAGCTTCTTGAGCTAAGTCTAAAGTTTGATATTCTACAATGGGGTTCGAATCACTTAGGTTTTCATCAACACCTATATTGACCATTTTTATGCCAACTACCGCCACCAGCATTAAGCCAAAGAATGCAGGTATATATCTAAATATCCCAATATGCCTTTCTTTCTTATAAGCTAAAGGCATAGCTTCTTCTATATATTTATCATCTATATCATTGATGGCCTTTAATAAATCCATATTTTTCATAAGTCATACCCCTGCTTAATTAAATAATCTCTTAAATTATCTCTTGTTCTTTTAAGCGACATCTTAACTGCGCTTAAACTTAATTCACATTCCTTAGATATTTCATCAATACTAGACATATAAAAATATCTTTTCACAAAAATGATTCTATTTTGTTTAGATTGAGTCCTTAAAAAATTATTAATACAATCCCTTAAGTTAGAATAATCCACATATTCTTTTGCATTATCTTTATCGCCAATTAAATTACTAAGCTCATCTAAAGCCAAATCAGTTTCGCTACCACTTCTTTTTTGGGCATTATATTTTTCAAACATATTGATAGCTAAATTACGGCATATTTTGCCAACATATAAACCAAGTTTATTAGGCCTATTATCAGGAATAGAATTCCAAGTCTTTAAATAAGTGTCATTAACACACTCCTTGGCATCTTCAAAATTGAAAAGGATATTGTAGGCAATCTTACCACAATAGTTTTCATATTTGTCTTTTGTTTCCTTTATGGCCATTTCATTTCTAGCCCAATATAAATCTACAATATCCTTATCTAACATAATTAATCAATTGAATTTACAATCTCATTTACAAGCCCTAAACTTAAACCATTACTTGAAGTAATTGAATAAGCATAAGCCTCACTTGTCCAAGTTATACAATTATAAGTATCACCATCGCCCTTTAAAGTTAAACCATCTTCTTGAGTTACAGAATCATAACTATTATAATCACCAGAAATATCATCACTTCCCTTAGCTTTTCTTAAAGTGATTTCATTATCTCCATATCTTACTTCAATTTCTTCGTCTGACATTACCATAATTAAAGATTGGCTCTTACCATCAATTACTTCTGGAACATTGAAATCAAAACCAACAATAGCACTTGCCTCATCTATAGTTTTTACCTCAGACCAAGGATTAGCGATTTGATTATCACTAGTATCAATAATTTCAGGCTCATCAACCTTAGCAACATCATTATTTGTCTTTGATTGACAACCAACAAGTGAAAATACAGTAGCACCAGCTACAATAACAGCGAACATTTTCTTTAAATTTTTCATTTTTTTCTCCTTTTGTAAGTATCCTTACAACTATATAGACAAAAGGAAAAATAAAAAAGTCACATAAAATGCTTCACAATATCTATAATCGCATCTGAATCATTATCATATTTAGAAATATACTCAACAATGTTTTTTACATTTTTTGATCCATTAGCTGGACAAGCACTATGATATCCTCTATTAAACATTGACAAGTCATTTTCATTATCACCAATAGCTAAAACCTCATCTTTTTTAACATTAAGTGCTTGACACACCCTATCAATACCTGCACCCTTACAAG
>CAVBAX010000020.1:0-15001 GCA_963593105.1 Candidatus Methanomethylophilaceae archaeon
GTATAGGGATTAGCTATATTAATACTTTCATTTGGTTTACAATCTAATGTATATTCTTTTTGATCGATCAAATCTCCATCTTTTAATAGAGAAATGATTGTTATAAAACTATTTAGATTTTTAGTGTAATAGTTATTTTCAATATGAATATTTTTTTCATCGATTTTAGCTTTTATCCATCTATAGACATATTTAACTTCTTCTAGTTTAGGGGTAGGTGTTCTATCCGCAAACATGATGCCATTGCCACAAAAGTCATAATCACTAGGTCTATCTTTATTGTCGCCACCATAACATAATTTACCATTTATTAATAAGGCTTGGTCTACATAGTCCCAAATAAAGCCACCTTGATAGTGCTCATATTTACTTTCTAAATCTATATATTTATATAGAGCACCATTACTATTTCCCATAGAGTGGGCAAATTCACATAGTAACATTGCCTTGTTTGGATTTTCTTTTAATATTTTTTCCACTTCTATTACTGGTGGATACATTCTAGATATCATATCTGATGTTTCAGGATATCTATTATCATTAGCCACACCTTCA
Source organism: Candidatus Methanomethylophilaceae archaeon (assembly GCA_963593105.1). Taxonomy (GTDB): domain Bacteria; phylum Bacillota_I; class Bacilli_A; order Erysipelotrichales; family Erysipelotrichaceae; genus Colivicinus. The sequence continues at coordinate 556 of CAVBAX010000020.1, forward strand.
TAATGAACAAGTCTTGTGTTGTCTTTATTTCTTATAAAGTTAGATAATTCAAGTAAGTCTTTGCCACCATATGATTCATTACCACATGACCATATGATTATACATGGGTGGTTTTTATCTCTTTCAATCATAGAATTAGCTCTATCTATAATGTTATCTAACCATTTAGGGTCATCACAAGGAATAACATGTTCTAAGTCAAAGAACTCACTCCAAGTACCATGTGTTTCTAGATTTGTTTCATCAATTACATATAAGCCTATTTCATCACATAAGTCATAGAAGAAATTATTATTAGGATAGTGAGAAGTTCTAATGGCATTGATGTTGTTGGCTTTCATGTTTAACAGATCTTGTTTTGTCATTTCTTTAGACATAACTCTACCGGTTTTATAGTTAAATTCGTGTCTATTTACACCATGAAATAAAATACGCTTATGATTGATATACATGATGCCATCTTTTAATTCAAAGCGTCTAATACCAATTTTTTGTTTAACATATTCAATTACTTCATCATTGCTTATTACTTCAATGTCTAGATTATATAAATATGGGTCTTCATCCCACCATAAGTGTGCGTTATTTATTTTAAATTGAGCCTTGTCTTTTGTGTTGACAACACCAATCACTTCACCATTTTTATCAGACAATGTCATCTTTAAAGTATAGTCAATTTTGTTTAATACTTTAGTTTCTACTTTTACTATTGGATTATATAAATCATTTGTATCTTGAATAATTTTTAAATCTTCAATATGAACCTTAGGTATAGATATTAGTTCTACATCTCTAAAAATACCAGAGAATCTAAAGAAGTCTTGATCTTCTAGCCATGAGCCACTTGTAAAACGATAAACATTTACGGCAATTTTGTTTTTTCCTTCTTTAATATATTTTGTAATATCAAAGGCAGATGGTGTAAAACTATCTTCGCTATAGCCTACAAAGCTACCGTTAATCCATAATGCCAATCCACTTTCTGCGCCATGAAATATAATTCTAGTATCGCTGTTTTCTAACAATATAGAACTATCAAAATAAGTAACATAACTATTAACGGGATTATGTGTTGGGATTTGTCCTGGTAATATTCCTTCTTTGCCAGACCAGGGATATTGTTGATTTACGTACATTACATTTCCATATCCTTGTAGTTCTACATGTCCTGGTACTTTTATATCATCCCAAGTTGAGCAATCATAATTTTCGTCTTTAAACTCATTTATTACTTGATTTAAAGATGTTGCATAATGAAACTTCCATGTTCCATTAAGTGAATGGACAAATGAACTTTCGTTTTCTTGTTTGTTTTTATAAAACTTATGTGATGATGTAGCGTCTAATCTATTTATTCTATAGATTGTAGGATCAGATAGCCAATTTGTATTAAATTCCATGTTTATACCTCTATTTACATATTAGATGTTTATTTTATTTTTTGATATGTTTAAAAGTATAAGTAACTGTAAAAAAGTACAAAGTTTGTATAATAATACTGTGGAACTAGAATCATTATTAAAAAGTTTTTATTTAGTATCGGATATGAGCATGACTATTTTTGATAGTAATGGTAATATCATTACTTCTTATCCCAAAAGGAAGTCGCCTTTTTGTACGTTAGTAGAAAATAAATCATCAAACAAATGTAGAGCTTGCGATATTAAGGCAATGGAGACATGTAATAAAACTGGCAAGATGTATATTTATAAGTGTTGGTGTGGCTTATATGAAGCGATAGTGCCTTTATATACCTATGGCCAATTAAGTGGTTATTTTATGATGGGACAAATATTAGATGTTGATTCTGATATTAATGAGATTCTTAAATCTAGTAATTTAGATTCAAATAAAGCTTATAAAGCTTTATTGTCAACTTGTAGACAATCATATAAGCAAATAGAAGCTTTTGGTCAAATTGTCGATATTTGTGCTAAGTATTTAACACTTGTTAATGGTGTTGATACAAATGCTAGTAATATAGCTTTCAAGATTCAACAGTATCTTTTAAATCACTATAAAGAAGATATAAGTATAGATGTTTTAGTAAATACTTTTAATATGTCTAGAGGATCTTTGTTTAATTATTTTAAGAAAGAATTTAATACTAGTATTCATCAAAGATTATTGTCAATAAGACTTAATGAAGCAAGAAAACTACTTACTAGCACTTCTTATTCAATTAAACAAATAAGTTTAGAAGTAGGCTTTAAAGATCCTGATTATTTTTCTAAAGCTTTTAAGAAAATATATGGGATAAGTCCAAGAAAGGCAAGGGAAGAAAATATCTAGAATTATATCTTGATTTCATATGGCATTATGTCTATAATTCTTGAGAAGACTTTAATATAGTACGAGATACTATGAAGGCCGAAGGATTTATTATATTTTTCAAAAGGTCAGACCCATAGTATCAACTATGGGTTTTTGTTAGGAGAAAAGTATGAAAAAACAAAAAATGTCGTTAGCTAAGAAAATGGCAATTGCCTTAGTTCTTGGCATAGTAGTTGGTATTGGTATGATTGTTCTAAGAGTTAATTTAACTAGTGGTGGAAATGAACAAACTTGGAACATGATTAATAATTTATTGTTTGCAGATATTAGTGCTGAAGGCAATGAAAAAGCTATTGGTTTATTCTATATAATTGGTCAATTGTTTGTAAAGGCAATGCAAGTAATCATTATTCCTATGGTATTTACTTCAATCGTTCTTGCGATGATTAGAATATCAGATGCGAAAAAACTTGGTAGAATTGCTTCTAAAACAGTTGGCTATTTTTTATTTACAACTGTTATTGCGATTGTGCTTGCTTCAACATGTGGTATGTTAGCTTATAATGGCGGATTATTCAAAATGGAAGAAACAGGTCTTGCGGCAGCAAGTGGTCAAAGTGCAACAAATCCATTGCTTATTGTCTTAAATGCGGTTCCAAGTAACTTTGTAAGTGCCTTGAGTAATAATGGTGGTGTTCTTGCGATTGTTGTATGTGCGGTTGCGGTTGGTTTAGGCATAAATGCTAATAAGGAGAAGTTTAAACAAATATCTAAACTTTGCCAAGAAATATCAGATTTAGTTACTGTTATTTTGGGCTGGATTGTAAATACTTGTGCACCATTTGCGATATTTTGTTTGTTAACTAGAACTTGTGCGGCTTATGGTATTTCTTACTTAAAGCCTGCTTTATCATATGTAATACTTACAACAGTTTTACTTCTTGTGTTCTTGTTTGTTTTCTATCCTTTGTTTGTATCAGCTACAACTAAGTTAAATCCTATTCAATTCACTAAGAAGATGGCTAAGGTTGCTTTGTTTGGTTTTTCTACTTCTTCAAGTGCAGCAACACTTCCAATGAATCTAGAAACAAGTAAAGAAGAGCTTGGAGTATCAGATGAAATTGCTTCATTTGTGTTGCCTCTTGGTATGACAATTAATATGGATGGTACAGCATTGATGCAAGTGATTGCTTCTATATTTATTGCTGGTGTTGCTGGATATAGTGTCAGCATGCCTCAAATTTTACTAATTGGTATACTTGCGGTTATTGCCTCAATTGGTACTCCAGCAGCTCCAGGTGCTGGTGCAGTAATCTTGTTTACAATTTTATCAGGTGTTGGTTTTACAAATGAGATTGCTTTATCAGTGTATGCTTTAATACTTGCGATAAATCGTCCAATTGAAATGTTGGTTACAGCTTTAAATGTAACAGGTGATACTGCTTGTGCGATGGCTGTTGCTAAAAGTGAAAATGCTCTTAATGAAAAGATTTTTAATGCAGAAAGTAAATAATGCGTACTATAGATTTTAGGGTAATAGAAAATATAAATTATGGTGGCTATTTCATCTTGAAATTATTCTTTGATGAAAAACTTGATATTAAGCCTGGCCAATTTGTAAATGTTGAGGTTTTATCTAAATATTTAAGAAGGCCAATTTCGGTATATGACTATGCTGATAAGGTATTAAGTTTAGCTATTAGAATAAATGGCGATGGGACAAGGTATTTATCAAAATTAAAGAAAGATGATGTAGTTAATATCTTATTACCATTAGGCAATGGTGTTGATTTGAGTTTATATGATAAGGAAATATTATTAATAGGTGGTGGAATTGGTGTTGCCCCACTTATGTATTGCTTAAAAAGTGCTAATAAGTTAGGTTTAAAGACAACTTGTGTATTAGGCTATCGTAATAAAGAAAGTGCGATGTTTCTAGATGAATTTAATAAGAATTGTGATAATGTTTTTGTAAGCTATGATAGTGATAATGAAAATGTTATTGATGTATTAAAAAGAGAAAAACTAGAAGATAAAAAGTTTATTTGTTGCGGGCCAACTTTGATGATGAGGGAAGTAAGTAAGCTATGTAGTGATGGTTACTTCTCTTTGGAATCAAGAATGGGTTGTGGTTTTGGAACTTGCATGGGTTGTTCAACTGGTTTTAAAGGTGGAAACAAAAGAATCTGCAAAGATGGTCCAGTGTTTAAAAAGGAAGAGATAATATGGGAAAACTTAATGTAAATTTATCAGGTTTAGAATTAAAAAATCCGCTTATTCCAGCTTCTGGTACTTTCGGATATGGCTTTGAGTTTTCTGATATATATGATTTAAATATTTTAGGTAGTTTTTCTATAAAAGGTACAACATTAAATCCAAGATCTGGCAATCCCTTACCTAGAATATGTGAAACAACAGGTGGCTTATTAAATAGCGTGGGCTTAGAAAATCCAGGCGTTGATAAGGTGTGCTTACAATACTTTCCAAAACTTAGACAAATCTATTCAGGTAAGGTGTTTGCCAATGTATCAGGTTTTTCTTTAGAAGAATATCAAAAGTGTGCTGCTAGGTTTGATAAGGAAGATATTGTAGGTATTATTGAGCTTAATATTTCTTGTCCTAATGTTCATGGTGGTGGTATGTCTTTTGGAAGAGATATTGATAGTGCTGTAAGTGTATTAAATGCTGTTAAAAGCGTTTGTAAAAAGCCAGTCTATGTAAAGTGTACTCCTCAATGTAAGGATTTGGTAAAAATGTGTAAGGCCTTAGAGGAAAATGGTGCTGATGGTTTGGTGTTACTTAATACATATCTTGGCATGCGTATTGATATTAAAACTGGTAAACCGATTTTAAAAAATGTAACTGGTGGTTTATCTGGTCCTTGTGTGTTTCCAATGGCTTTAGAAGCTATCTATAAGGTGGCTAAAGAAGTAAATATTCCAATTGTAGGCTGTGGTGGTGTAAATAGTGGCGCTGATGTAATTGAGATGATGATGGCTGGAGCTAGTGCGGTTGAAGTTGGTAGTGCTAATTTAAAAGAGCCATTAGCTATGGTGAGAATTTTAAAAGAGTTAAATGATTTAATGGATACATTAAAAATAGATGATATAAATAATATAGTGAGGAAGTAAATATGTCAAAAGAAGTAATTATTGCGTGTGACTTCAAGGATAAGGAAACTTTGTTTAATTTCCTTGATAATTTTAAGGATGAAAAGCCTTATTTAAAAATAGGAATGGAAATCTTTTATAAAGAAGGACTAGATTTGGTAAAAGAAATCAAAAATAGAGGACATAAGATATTCCTTGATTTAAAGTTGTGTGATATTCCAAATACAGTTTATAAGGCTATGTTAAATTTAGCAGATGCTAAAGTTGATATGGTCAATGTACATGCCTTTGGTGGCAAAGAGATGATGGCTGCCGCAAAGCGTGCGTTGGTTGAAAAAAATGCCGATACAAAGCTACTTGCGGTTACAATTCTTACAAGTTTAAATGATCAAGCACTTAAAGATGAACTATTAATTAATGAAGAACTAAGTAAGACTGTAATTCATTATGCAAAAAATGCTAAAGAAGCAGGTTGTGATGGTGTTGTATGTTCACCACTTGAAAGTACAATTGTAAAGGAAAACTGTGGTGAGAAGTTTTTAACAGTTACTCCAGGTGTAAGATTTGCGGATGATGATAAGGGTGATCAAAAGCGTGTTACTACTCCTAGTAAGGCAAAAGAGTTAGGTTCTTCTTATATTGTGGTAGGAAGAAGTATCACTGCTTCAAGTGATCCAAGAAGTGCTTATTTAAAAGCGAGTAGAGAATTTAAAGGAGAATAAAATGGATAAAATTATTGCCAGAGATTTATTAAAGATTAAAGCTGTTTTCTTAAGACCAGAAGAACCATTTATTTGGGCTAGTGGTATTAAGTCACCAATTTATTGCGATAATCGTTTAACTTTATCTGATGTAGAAGTTAGAAAAGATGTTGAAAATGCTTTAGCTGAAGTAATTAAGAAACATTATCCTGATTGTGAAATGATTATGGGTACATCTACCGCTGGTATTGCCCATGCAGCAATTGTGGCAACTATTTTAAATTTGCCTATGGGTTATGTACGTGCTTCTACTAAGGACCATGGTCGTAATAATCGTATTGAGGGGAAAGCAGAACCAGGCACAAAATGTGTTGTTATTGAGGATCTTATTTCAACAGCTAAGTCGGCAATTGATGTAAGTGAGACTTTAAGGGAAGTGGGATGCGAGGTTTTAGGTATCGCTTCAATATTTACTTATGATATGAAGAAGTCAACAATTCTATTGGCTGAACACAATCTAGTTAATCATTCTGCTTGTAACTATGATACTTTGATTGATGTAGCGATTGATAATGGCTATATTGAGTCAAGTCAAAAACAAGCACTATTAGCTTTTAGGAATCATCCAGAGGATGAGTCTTGGATTAATAAATAAGTAGAGTTTTGTTCAATATTGTATATTTTTATACTATTCTACTAAAGTCTATATAGTCTATATGATAAAATCTATTTGTCCATAAAGAGAGGTGGAGAGACAAGCTCTATGAAACCTCAGCAACCACTTTAAAAAAGATGGTGCTAAAGCTTGAACGATGGGTGATAGATTGCTTGCCCATCTGTGATGGGTTTTTATTTTCCTTTATGGATAGAAAGAAGGAAAAAATATGTTTGAAAAAGTAAATCCAGACCATCCTGATAAGGTGGCAGATCGTATTGCGGGAGCTATTGTTGACTTAGCTTATAAAAAACAAGATAGTCCTAAGGTTGCAGTTGAGGTTTTGATAGGGCATGGTGTTTGTCATGTGATAGTTGAAACCAGTGTAAGGTTTTCTGATGGAGAAATAGAATCTATCATTAATAGGATTGCAGGTGATGTTAAGTGCGATGTATCTATTGTCAAGCAAGACGAGCATTTAGCAGCTAATCAAAAAGATGAGATAAGATGTGGTGATAATGGTATCTTTAAGGGGATGCCTTTAACTGATGAACAAATTACTTTAAGCTCTATCGCAAGAAATATTTATGAAAAATATCCAAGTGATGGTAAGTATATACTTGATAATGATAAGCTTATCATTTGTCAAAGTAATGCTTCTTGTGGGGGGCTTAGGTCTTTATATCCAGATGCAATTATTAATCCATTAGGTGATTGGAGTGGTGGTATAAATGTTGATTCTGGTGCAACAAATAGAAAACTAGGAAGTGATATGGCTGATTCTGTGACAGGTGGAGGACTTCATGGTAAGGATTTATCTAAGGCTGATGTAAGTGTTAATATTCATTGTTTCTTAAAGGCACAAAGACTAAGACAGCCAGTAATGATAAGTTGTGCAATTGGTGATAATACAATTGATGGTTTGCCATATTATGAAATAGTAAAAGAAGCTAAGGATTTTATTGATTCTTTAGGTGGCTTTGAAGAATTTGCCAAGTGGGGCTTGTTTTAATTAAATTGATAATTTATTTATAATAAAGCGCTTTGTTTAAAGTTTGTGAAAGCATTTTCACTTAGAAATGACTTGAATTTTCATGTTTAAATGATATTATAGTTTTGTCCATGAAAAGAGGTGGAAAGATAAGCTTCTTGAAGCCTCAATAAGCCACTTCTAAAAGTTGGAGCTATTGATTATAAACTTCAAGAGCCCATCACTTAGATGATGGGTTTTTTAATTTTTATGGATAAAAAGATAGGGAGGAATAGAAAATGGAAAAAGAAAGTGTTGGAAAAATTCTAGTTGGTAAGTGGGACACTAAGACAATTGTTGGTGTTGCGATTGGTGTTGCTTTATTTGGTGTATTAATGGATTATGCATCTATTAAGGTATTCACAAATACAAACCTAACTCTTGCGATGATTGTTCCTGTTATCGTTGGTGGTTTATTTGGTCCTTTACCTGCTGCTTTAGCTTGTGGTTTAGGTAATTGCTTAGCTGATTTAATTGGTGGCTGGGGCATGTGGTTTGACTGGTCAATTGGTAATGCCTTCTTAGGTTTTTGCGTTGGTTGTTTAAAACTATATGGTGCTGATATTGAAAATGGTAAGTTTACTACTAAGCAAATTATTATTTATGTAATTATCGCTATTGTTGGTAACGCTATCGCTTTTGGTATTATTACACCTATTTTCTCAGCATTACTATATAATTCAGAATTAAATATCACATTTATTCAAAGTTTAACTGGTGGTATTTCTAATACTGCAGTTCTTGTTATTGCTGGTATTCCAATTCTAAAAGCTCTTGCTGCTAGAAATGCTAAGGCTACAAATTTAACTAAAGAATAATTATGACAAGAGAGCCTATTATTGAATTCAAAGATTTCAGTTTTCGTTATAAATCGCAAACTGAACCTACTTTGAAGAATATTAATTTGACTATTTACAAAGGAGAGAAGGTATTACTATTAGGACAATCTGGCTGTGGTAAGTCTACTTTAGCTAATTGTATTAATGGTATTGTTCCTTTTTCAAGTCAAGGTGAAATCAAAGGTTCTTGTAAAGTTGCTGGAGTGGAAACTTCCACTTCCAGCATTTTTAAATTAAGTTCTTTGGTTGGAACCGTTTTACAAGATTCCGATGCTCAATTTGTTGGTTTATCTGTTGGTGAAGATATTGCCTATGCCTTAGAAAACAACAATGTTTCAAGAAGTGAGATGCTTAAGCGTGTAAAAAAGGCTGCAAGTCTAGTTCACATGTCTGATTTTTTAAATTATATTCCTTACAATCTTTCTGGCGGTCAGAAACAAAGTGTTTCTTTGGCTGGTATTATGCATGATGATGTTCAAGTGCTTTTGTTTGATGAGCCTTTAGCTGCCCTAGATCCTAAGATGGGTAATCAAGCTATTGAGCTTATCGATGAAATTCAAAAGAGTAGTGATAAGACTGTATTGATTATTGAACATCGTTTAGAAGATGTTTTATATAGGCCAGTTGATCGTATTATTTTATTAAGTGATGGTGAAATTGTTGAAGATACAAGTCCTGATAAGTTATTGTGCCAGGATTCACTTGCCGCTAATGGTATTAGAGAGCCTTTATATCTAAGTGCTTTAAAGTTAGCTGGTTGTAAATATAGTGAGGATGATCATCCAAGTGATATTTTTTCAATGAATTTGGATGCTTATAGGGAAAAGCTTGTTTCTTATTTTAATAATGTTTCAAAAAATAAGCCTGTTACAAGCGGCGAAAATTTAATAGATGTAAAAAATGTTTCATATACTTATTTAGCCAATAATGCAAAGGCTCTTGATGATGTATCTTTTAAGATTAACAAGGGTGAAAAGATTGCGGTTGTTGGTAAAAATGGTGCTGGAAAGTCTACAGTTGCTCGTTTATTATGTGGGGTGCTTAGACCAGAAAAAGGTGAAGTTGATATTAAGGGCACTAATTATTTGAAGTTTTCTATTAAGGAAATTGGTCAAATGATTGGCTATGTTATGCAAAATCCTAATCAAATGTTGGTTAAGGACATTATTAAGGATGAGGTAGCTCTTGGTTTAACTTTAAATGGATATAGTCAAGAAGATATAGATGCTAGGGTTAAGGAAGCACTAGAAATGTGTAATTTATGGCCTATGCGTAATTGGCCCGTTGGTGTTGTAAGTTATGGTCAAAGAAAAAGAATTACTATCGCTTCTATTTTAGCGATGAAACCTGAGGTTATTATTCTAGATGAGCCTACTGCTGGTCAAGATCATAAGGTATATACCGAGATTATGTCTTTCCTTGATCATTTAAATAAGGATTATGGCATTACTATTCTTTTTATTACTCATGATATGCATTTGGCTATTGAATATACTGATAGGGCAATTGTTTTTGCGGATGGTAAGTGTATTGGTGATGATTCGGTATATAAGGTATTGTCTGATGATGATATTATTTCTAGAGCTAATTTGAAACAAACTTCTTTATATACTTTGGCAAAGCGTATGGGTATGGAGCCTGAAGGTTTCATTAATTCTTTTATAGCTGAGGAAAGGAGAATCAGACATGAATCATAGTGCCATTATTAATTTGATTCCTGGTAGTACTTTTTTACATAGACTTACTGGTACTACTAAGGTGCGTTTATTTCTTGCACTTATCATTTGTATAATGATGTCTTTTGATTTGCCAATTATCCTTCCTTTGTTTATTTGTGCTTTAATCGCTTTGATTTCAATTAAGCCAAAATGGAAAACTATTAGACCAATTGTGATTTTGGTTGTGGCCATGAATTGTTTCAATATTTTATTATATTGGTTAGCTGATCCTCATTGTGGTGCTGGATATTGTGGTGATGATACAGTACTATATGCGATTAATAGTTATTTTGTCTTTACAAGAGGTACCTTATGGTATTTAGGTATTAGGCTTTTAAAGATGCTTACTTCTTTTTTGATTTCACTTGTCTTTATAATGTCTATTACACCAAGTGAAATTGCGGCTGGTTTAACTTCTTTGGGTTTGCCTTATAAGTTTGGTTCTATTGTTGAGATTGCGTTTAGATATATTCCTGATATTTCAAGAGACTATGAAAATATTTCAATTTCTATGCAATGTAGAGGTCTAGAATTAGATAAGACTAAGTCTAAGCCAATTGAGCGCATGAAGCAGACAATTTTGATTCTTATTCCGCTTGTTATTACAAGTTTTGATAGAGTTAATGATATCGCTAATGCGATGGATTTAAGGGGTTTTGGTAAGTTTAAGAAGAGAACTTATTATGCAGAGCATGAGCAAATTAAGGGTGAAAAGTTGTTTGTGGCTTTATATATTCTAATTTTTGTTTTTATTGTGGTTTATGTGGCTGATCATTTAATTCATCCTAGACCTCAAAAGATGTGGATTTATTGGTAATATATGGATTTTAGACAAATATTTTTTGATAATTTAGAAACTTTAAGAGATCTTCTTAAAATTAATTCTATCTATGATGAATCTACTGTATCTTTAAATTGTCCTTATGGTGAAGGATGTAAGCGTGCTTTGGATTTTATGAGAGATTTGGCTATTAAAGATGGGTTTATTGTAAAGGAATATGATAATAAGGCTATTTCTATTAGTTTTAATTCAAGGGATGATAGAAGAATTGATGTAGCAAGCCATCTTGATGTTGTTTCAGTTGATGATAAATGGTTAACTGATCCTTTTGGTGCGGTGATTAAGGACAATAAGATATATGGAAGGGGCACTAGCGATATGAAAAGTGCTGCCTTTCTTACTTATGTTTGTTTAAAACTTTTAAAAGAAAAGTATAAAGATTGTCCAAATGAAATAAGAATTGTTTTAGGTAGTGATGAAGAACGTACAATGGGCGATATGCATCATTATTATTCATGTGTATCAAAGCCTTTATTTGCGTTTTCTCCTGATGGCACTTTTCCTATGGCGATTGGTGAAAAGGGTGCTTTAATGTGGACTATTAAAGGAGGATATGAAGGTATTATTGAATCACTTGATGGTGGTATTCAATGTAATATTGTTCCTCCTGTTTGTAAAGCTATTTTAAGAGATAATACTTATACTAGTTTGATAAGTGATTATTTAGCTAAGAATAATATTGATGGTTCTGTATGTGAAATGGATAATAAAACCAATATTACAATTAATGGTAAAGCTGTTCATTGTTCATATAACTTTAAGGGTATTAATGCCATTGATGTGATGCTTAAGATGCTATTTGATGTTACAGGTGATAAACTTTCTGGTAATATCTATTCAATACTTGGTGATGACTTTGGTGATGGATTAGACAACAAAATGGGTGAAGAATTTGGAACTTGTTTAACGGTTAATCTTGGTGTATTGAAAATTGAAGATGGAAAAGTATTTGGCCAAGTTGATGCAAGATATCCAAGTAAAATAACAAGTGATGTTTTAACTGCTAAGTTTAAAGAAAAGTGTATGATAGATGTTTCTTTGGATTATGATGATCCTAGTACGCTTAATGATGAAAATGATCCATATGTTAAGAGTTTACTTGATACTTATAGGGATGTAAGTAAAGACTTTAGTTCAAAACCATTTATTTCTGGTGGTGTTTCTTATTCGAAGGTGTTTAAGCATTGTGTTACTTTTGGTTTAGGTATGCCAAATAAGCCACATATGGCGCATATGGCAAATGAATATGTAGAAATAGATGATTGTATACTTGCTTTAGAAATTTATTATAAGGCATTAGAAAAATTGGCTTTCTTGGAGGTTTAATATGAAGAAAATGTTAGTGTTTCAAACAGATTTTACTTATGCAGAGGGTGCTGTCGCTTCAATGTATGGAGTATGTAAAAGTGTTGATGAGGATATAGAACTTATTACTGCTACTCATGAGATTCCTCAATATGATACATGGTCAGCATCATATAGACTATATCAATATATTGATTTTTGGCCAAAGGGTACAATTTTTGTATCGGTAGTAGATCCAGGTGTTGGGACAAAAAGAAGAGCATGTGTTGCGAAAACTAAAAATGGTTATTATATTGTTACGCCAGATAATGGAACTTTAACTCATGTTTATAATAAGTGGGGAATTGAAGAAGTAAGAGAAATAGATGAAACTGTTAATAGATTACATAGAGATGATAATGGTTATGTTTCTATTTTCCATGGTCGTGATTTATTTGGTTATTGTGCAGCAAAACTTGCAAGTGGCAAGATAACTTTTGAGGAAGTTGGTCCTAAGTATGATACCGAATTAATTAAAAGGCACGAAATTCCTGAATGTAAAGTAGTTGATGGAAGGCTTGAGGGTATTTTTGAGATAAAGGATCCTAATTTTGGAAATCTTTGGACTAATATACCACTTGATACTTTTAAGCAAATGGGTTTTAAGTTTGGTGATATCGTAAAGACTTCTATTTATTTTAAAGATGAACTTTTATATAAGTGGGATCTACCTTACTATGATTCTTTTGGTAAGGCAAAAGATCATACAGTAATGATTTATAATAATGAGCTTAATAAGATGGCTTTGGCTATGGTTGTTGATAACTTATGTAAGACATATGATTTGACTTTTGGAAAGGATTATAAGGTAGTATTTGAACATGAATAATTTGTTGGTATTTCAAACAGATTTTGGTTTAGATGATGGTGCAATTAGCGCTATGGAAGGTGTTTCTTTTGGAGTTAGTAAAGACTTAAATGTTCGCCATTTAACTCATAACATTCCTCAATATAACATCTTTGATGCTTCTTATCGTTTGTTTCAAGCTATCAATTATTGGCCTGAGGGTACTGTGTTTGTATCAGTTGTAGATCCAGGTGTTGGTAGTTCTAGAAAGAGTGTTGTCGCAAAGACTAAGACTAATCAATATATCGTTACACCAAACAATGGTACTTTAACTCATATTGAAAAGTTTGTTGGTATTGTTGAGATTAGAGAAATTGAAGAAAGAGTTAATCGACTTAAGGATTCTGAACTTTCTTATACTTTCCATGGTAGAGATGTTTATGCTTATACTGGTGCTAGACTTGCTTCTAATACAATTGATTTAGAGGGTGTTGGTCCTAGTCTTGATTTAAGTGAAATTGTAAGTTTAGAGTTGTATGGTTGCAAGCCTATTGAAAACGGAGTTAAGGGTCAAATTGATATTCTTGATGTTAGATTTGGTTCTTTATGGACTTCTATTCCTTATGAGGATTTCAAGAAATGTGGCTTTAAGTTTGGCGATAATATTTTGGTAAAGATATATAAGAAAGATGTTTGTATGTATACAAATACTATCAATTATGGCAAATCTTTCGCTGATGTTCCTATTTCAACGCCTATCATTTATATGAATTCTGCATATCATATTGCCGTGGCAATTAATCAAGGTTCTTTCGCTAAGGCATATGGCATTGGTGTTGGTAGTGATTGGAAAATCACTATGCAAAAAGCTTAACTATTTAAGTTTATAGCGGTGTAATAGCCGCTTTTTTGTTGTATGACATGATAATATACATCATTGTGGTATTAACCTTTATGTTGTTTATAATGCAAGGAGAATAATAAATATTAGTAGCGCTAAACATGTGATTTTAAAGCTAATAAAAATGATTGTTGATTATGTTGTTGAGGCTTTAGTAGTTTAAAAGAGTATGGTGTTGTAATACTATCTAGTAATAAATATAGCGTTAACTTCTAATATGTTGTAGAGTTTTATTGTTCAAATGGC